>NZ_JAEQCX010000045.1:58401-130854 GCF_020738035.1 Microcoleus sp. PH2017_28_MFU_U_A | reverse complement strand
TCGGATTCGACCTGTTCTGTCAGCCATGACGGAATTGCGATCGTTACATCTCCAGCATTGCACAGCTATGTTGAGAAATGTTCAGCGTAAAAGAATCAGTATTTCATATTAATTCTGGTTTTACCGGAATGATTAAACCGCAGAGGCCGCAGAGGACACAGAGGGAGAGGATAGAGAGATGAATCATTCTGATGAAGAGTGGATTTGATATGAAGGAGTGCAAAAAGTATTTTTTTTAACAGTGCGATCGTCTCCGGTCGCGATTGTTATACCATTTATCTGAAGTTGTACAATACTCGAAGACCCCCCCTAGCCCCCCCTTGTTAAAGGGGGGAACAAGAATATTGTTATTTCGTTGAAAATTGGTATTAGACTCGCGATCCTAGAATCAGGACTAAAGTCCTTACTACAAACAACTGAATTAGTTAATCTCAAAGGAATTCATCATATTTTCAGCCGTTTTCAAATAGTCCGAATACTCTGATTTCTCCGCAGTGTAAGTAATCACGTAAGCTTTATTATTCATCAACGTCCAAGTTTGCATTTTTTTGGTATTGGTTTGTCCGTCTTTATCATCAAAAACAACTGTATAACCTCGATGATTAGCAATCGTTTTAGGATTTTCTTCTAAAATTTTAACATCAGTAAAATTTGTTTTAATTTGCTTGAGAGACGATTGATTGTATTCATCGAGAGACATCGGTTTTGGCAAATCTTCTATGCTGACAGTAATTTGTTCTTGATAAGCATCAGCGGTGTTCTTTTTGGGGGCTATGAATACAACCACATCGTTAATTACTGGATTTTGTAACTCTTGTTTTTCCCACTTTTCAGGGTATTTGATTTTAAACTGATGGGTCGAACTTTGATAACTTAATAAATTTTCAACTTGAGTTTTAGAGAAATGTTGGATTGCGAAGGCGGAAATGGCGATCGCCCCAGCAACTCCGAGTCCCATTAAAGCCGGCTTCCATCCCAAAGCAAATCTACGAGTTCTGCGATCGGGAGATGGCGATGGCGGGCGATCGCTCAGTTTACCAAGTCGCTGCAAAAGAACTTGAGTATCTTTTGGCCTGTCTTTCGGAAAATAAGCCATCAAATCATCAATCAAATCTGCTAGCGGCTTCGATGTTTGAGTCGCCACATTCCGCCAAATCAATTTACCCGATCGCGGATCTTCCTGCAAATTTCTCGGTTCTTGAGCCGTCAGCAAATACACAAAATTCCGGCCCAAAGCAAAAAAATCAGAACGTGGCTCAGCCTTGCCCTTTTTTTGTTCTTCGGGAGTGTAACCCATCGAAGAAATGCGAGTTACTTCTCCAGTTGCTCTCTGAATAGTTTCTGTAACTTCCCGCACCGCCCCAAAATCAATTAATACTAATTTTCCGTTCGACCGGCACATGACATTTTGCGGCTTAATATCTCGGTGAAAATAATTTTGATTGTGAACGAGATTCAATATTTCCGTCAGTTGTGTCAACCAGTCAATAGCTAGTTCCGAAGAAATAGGTTGGTAATTATGAGCTTCCAACCACTGCTGCAAATTTTTACCTTCAATTTTCTCCATCACCAGACAGTGCAAAGATTTATCAGTACCCTTAACTCTGAAAGTAAAATAGCCTTCAGATTCAACTGTCGGGAGTCCCGGATGCTTCAGCCGCTGCAAAACGTGAGCTTCTCTCTGAAAAAGTTCCACACCTAGAGTATCGTTGTTCATCAGAACTTTCAACACTTTCTGAGTACCGTCTCTGTCTCTGACTGCAAAAGTTTTACCAAATCCTCCTTGTCCCAAAACAGCAATTACCCGATAGCGTGCGTTGATTAGCAACTCAGATCCGCAAGTTTGGCAAAAATTGATAGTGTCAAGATTTTCTGGATGGCGGCAGTTGGGATTAATGCAGTAGCTCATGGTATGGAGGAATTAGCTTGGTAGAAATAGTATCTCGTGCCAAAGCAGCTTCCTGAAAGCTATCCGAATTGGGGATAGCTTGGAATTAGTGCGGTGCTTGTCAGCATTGATTATTAAACATGATATAACATTACTCATGTTTTGAATACTGAATGAGAGAATCTCATTTTTGTAAAAAGCATTTTTTTGTTGGAGTGCGAGCTGGGACGCTCGGGAGTCTTATATCACCTGTGCGATCGGGGACGATCGCACTAAAAAAGCTGGCACGCTGGATGCTGGGTACTAAATTCTCGCACAATCTAAAATCTAAAATCTAAAATCTAAAATCTAAAATCATATGACAGGTCAAACCCATAAGAAAACAAACTTAATCGCCAGCCCCTATTTAGAAATCGACTATCAAGGCGAAGTGGTACGCTTGGAACTGACCAAGACTGAACACGTACTGGGACGAAATCCCCAACAAGCTGACTTGCTGGTTCCCAAAGATTGGGAGAAGCTGTCGAGATGTCAAGCGATTTTGCGCCAAGAAGGGGACGACTATCGCATCTATGACGGCGACGGCCTCAAACCCAGCAGTAGCGGGTTATTTGTGCTTCCGACTGAAACTCCTGTAACTCCGACTCAAGGCTGCGTTTTGCGACACGGAATCGAGTTGCGGATTGGTACGGATTTGAGAAATCCGGTGCGGGTGAGTTATTTCAATCCCGGAAGTCCGGCGCTGGCCGTTTTGGGTTCGCGGGAGTCTGTGTCTCTGCGAAATCGATCGGTCGTCTTGGGGCGCGATCGCACTTCTACGCTAGAGTTAAATTCGCCGATCGTCTCCCGCAGCCATTGTGCGATCGACGCCAACAAACGCGGAGAATACATTCTCACAGACACCAGCGCTAACGGCGTATTTATTAACGGCCAACGCATCCAAAAAACAGCCGTTTTAACCGAAGGCGCCAAAATTCGCATCGGCCCTTTTCTGCTAATTTATCAAAATGAAGAATTAACAGTTATCGATCCGGGAAATGCGATCGGCTTAGAAGCAATTAACTTAAACCGACCTTTTGTCAACGATATTTCCCTAGTAATTGAACCCGGACAGTTAGTGGCGTTAGTCGGAGGAAGCGGCGCGGGGAAATCCACATTAATGCGAACCTTGCTGGGAATTGAAACCACAAATCGTGGCGCCGTTTACGTCAACGGCGACGAATTGCGGAAAAACTTTGAATGCTACAGTTCTTTAATCGGTTACGTGCCTCAGGATGATATAGTCCACGGCGAATTAACAGTTACAGAAGCCCTAACTTACGCAATTAAATTGCGCTTGCCGCCGGATGTCGATGTCGAGCAAGTTTTGACAAAAACTCTGACCGATATTGAGATGTTGGACAAGCGAAAAACCCTTGTAAAAGACCTTAGTGGCGGACAGAGAAAGCGGGTTAGCATCGGCGTCGAATTGCTTGCAGATCCGAAGTTGTTTTTCTTGGACGAACCAACTTCTGGACTAGATCCGGGGCTGGATAAAAAGATGATGGAACTGCTGCGGAATTTGGCAGATAAAGGTCGGACGGTGGTTTTGGTGACGCACGCTACGGCAAATGTCAATTTGTGCGATCGCCTAGTTTTTCTCGGCCGCAACGGCTACCTTTGCTACTTCGGCCCGCCCGCAGATGCTGCAAATTTCTTTGGAGTTCATCAAGCAGACTTTGCCAATATTTATAACGAGTTAGAAATCGGCGAAAAGGTCATCAAAGAATGGGCGAATACCTATCGGAATTCCGCCTATTACCAGCGGTACATAACCGCGCCCTTAAGTCCAAAAGCACCGCAAAAACAAGCACCTCCAGTCAAACTTCCCCAACCCGCCAAAGTTTCCCCAATCAAACAACTGTTTATCCTCGCCGATCGCTATTTCAAGCTAACTTTACGCGACCCAGTTAACGTTGGTTTAGGACTGTTAACTGCTGCTGTTTGCCCGATTTTGCTAGCCGGAATCAAAGATATAGAACCGCTAGTTACCGGAACAGCAGACGATCCAGCGCTGGCTTTTTTAGCTTTGCGAATTTTGTTTGTATTTACATCGGCAGCTATTTGGGTAGGTTTGTCAAGTTCTCTGCAAGAAATTGTCAAAGAATCAGCCGTTTACCAGCGAGAAAGATTGGTGAATTTAGGTTTACTGCCCTATGTCGGTTCCAAGTTTCTGGTGCTGGGAGGATTGGCCTTGTTGCAAACAGTGCTAATGACCGCAGTAATTTTAATTGGTTTTAAACAGCCGTCACCGGATATAATCGCTTGGCCGCTGGGTTTGGGAATTACAGTATTTTTAACGCTGTTGGCTAGCATGAGTTTGGGATTGATGGTATCGGCATTTGTGAAGAATGGCAGTCAGGCCAACAGTGCTTTGCCTTTGCTGTTAGTGCCGCAAATTATTTTTTCGGGAGTCTTGTTCAGTCTGGGAAGTTTGTTTAAAATCGAGAAAATCGGTCAGTATATCTCGTGGTTGACGGTAAGCCGCTGGTCTGTGGGTGCTTACGGTAGCTTGGTTAACGTGAACGCGATGGTGCCAAAGCCGATCGAATTACCCGATCGAACAATCTTACCGCAGTTATTCGAGAAAAGCGCCGTCTACGAACCAACTTGGCAAAACCTAGCCTTGAATTGGGGAATTTTAGGATTGCACGCCGCCGTTTATTTGACCGTAACTTTGCTGTTGCAGAAGCGGAAAGATATTTTCAAATAACGCAGAATATGGTTATATTTTCTTAGTCCCTCTCTGCTGGGACTTTCTTTGAGGTGAAGCGATTTCTAATCGCCAAGGGCAAAAGGGCAAAAGTGTAAAAAGCTAGAAAGTCTACGCAGCCACACACGCAACTCGAAAACCGCGGGCCCAGCAGACATCGTTCGGCGCACTGTGGTCACGAGTAGCCGATTGACAGTTAAAATCACTGTAAAACGAACCACCGCGCATCAGCCGATGATTGTTTGTTCCCGTTTCCCAAGAACTTCCGTCAGTCCGTGCAGCATCATAATTATCATGCCATTTATCGCTGCACCATTCCCAAACATTCCCGTGCATATCGTACAACCCAAAAGCATTGGGGGGAAAACTTCCCACATCTGTGGAGTAGTTTGTGTCATAGTTGACTACTTCTGGAGATATACAGTGACAGGTTTCCCCAAAATGGAATGCGGTTGTTGTACCCGCACGACAGGCGTATTCCCATTCGGCTTCACTCAGTAAGCGATATGTTTTCCTAGTTGTTTGCGACAGTTTCTCACAAAATTTGACAGCATCATACCAGGATACATTTTCTACAGGACGTTTTTCACCTTTAAAGCACGATGGGTTGTTTCTCATAACTGCTTCCCACTGTTCTTGGGTGATGGCGTATTTACCTGCATAAAATGTCGGTACTGTGACTCGATACTGCGGAATTCGATCGCCACTAACTGTGTAGATGTCAGGGGGGCCCATCGTAAATGTGCCGCCGGGAATCTTTACCATTTCTAAGCTGACACCGCGCCCTAGGTTTTCACTAAAGTATTCGGCTTGTCGCTGTTCTGTTTTGACGATCCTTCCCCATTGGTAGAGTGTGATGACTTCAAATTGAAAGGTCTCTGCTGGACTTAGTTTTTCGTCAGCTATGATTTTATTTGGTGTTGGTGGTTGTGCAGCAACACACGCAACCCGAAAACCGTTGAATCTCTCGCCATAGATCGGCTGTTCGCAGCTACGAACAGCCGATCGGCAATTGCTCGGATCGTTGGCCCACGAACCACCGCGCAACATCCGACAATTGTTTCCTGATTCCCAAGAACTTCCGTCAGTCGGTGCACCATCATAATTGTCAAGCCATTTATCGCTGCACCATTCCTCAACATTCCCGTGCATATCGTACAACCCAAAAGCATTGGGGGGAAAACTCCCCACATCTGTGGGTTCGTTTGATTCGGTTATGTAGTTGACTAATTCCGGGGTAATCGTTTCGCCAAAATGAAATGGGGTTGTTGTACCCGCACGACAGGCGTATTCCCATTCCGCTTCACTCAGTAAGCGATATGTTTTCCCAGTTGTTTCCGACAGTTTCTCACAAAATTCGACAGCATCATACCAGGATACACATTCAACAGGAAGTTTTTCACCTTTCAAGTACGATGGGTTGTTTCCCATGACGGCTTCCCACTGTGCTTGAGTGATGGGGTATTTCCCTGCATAAAAAGCTGGTACTGTGACTTGATGCTGCGGGCTTTCGTCATCCTCTCGTCCTGCTTCGTCGTTGGGGGAACCCATCATAAATGTGCCACCGGGAATGTAAACCATTTCCAGTACAATACCATTACCTAAATCTTCCGGAAAAAAGCGAGCAAATGACTTACGACGACTGTTTTTTTGTCCATCCGCATCGACTGTGATAACATAAAACCCAAAGAGAGGAAAATGGTTTTGTAAACATTGTTTTATATTCTCCTCATCCCGATCTTTCAGCAGTAAAAAAGCAGCAGATTTCACCTGCATTGACTTATCCTGCAATGCTCCAAGTATCAAATCTAAGCCTGCTTCCCCATATTTGGGCGCTTCGGAGAGTGCGGCGATTCTAACTTCGATCGCGGACGAGGCTAAGCGGCGTTTAACGCCGGCGATGCCTCCGAGTACAGCAGCATTGACCGGAATTGAATTTTGACCGCCCTTGACGGCATCGTATTCTCTAGGTTTATTTTGATTGTCAGACATAATTTCAACCAGGTACTTTTGCGAGTTTGTCGGGTTGCAAGGTCGGCATCGCGAGCAATTCCTCAACGGAGAAAGGTTGCGGTTGAGGAATTGCAGCTTCAGCATCCATGAGCTCTTTGATTTTCTCAAAAATCAAAACAGTTTCTGTTTCTCCGTCAGTTAGTTGATCGTAAAAATTAGGTATGGAGAACCAATGTTCAAAAGCAATCTCTAACAAACCGTTAGTTGCTAATTGCACTTGCCAGTACCGAGAATATCTGGCATCAACTATCTCAAATAATGGGGCCGGATTCTCTAGAGGATAATAAGTATAGCGCTCATCGCAAATATAGTACGATAAATTTCCTTGCCATTGGGAGATAGCATAGACAGTATACTCTTTACCGACTATCAATTTAAATTCAGTTTCTTTGGTAATGTCTAGCGGTGGATTTAGATAATTTTCCGGCAGGTCAGCTCCTTTGTTGGCAATACAGCGAATTTTCATATTCTAAAAAACAGGCTAGTTTTAATTGTACGATCGGGCTGTTATATCATTTCCGTTTAATTCAGAATTGTAAATGAGTTCTTTCTTTTCTAGTGATATCATGTCCGATCGATTGACCACGATCTTGTAGGGGCGGGTTCACCAACAATATTTGCCAAAAACCGACAATTTCAAAAACCCGCCCCGGCTTATATATTATGCGCGATTTATCGGACACGATCTGACAATTATTCGTTGGGTGGGGGCGGGTTTACGAGATTGTTACTTTTAGGCAATTATGGTTGGTGAACCCGCCCCTACGATTTTGTCAACCTGAAATTAAACATAAAAAATCCCCCATTTTTGGGGGATTTAATAAAAGGCGATTACATAGTCTTAGTCTCAGGCATCAAACACTTATCGGAATCGCAGCCCGCAGGCCCTGAATCCATCATTTCACCCAAGTCATAACGACTCAGTGCCACCTGAAAAATATCGATTTGACGGCGCACTAAAACATCTTTCAACATCGTCTCGTAAGTTGCTTTTGCGATCGGTTCAAAAGGCAAACGTGGGAAAGTTTCTAGGGCATCAAAGCGAGACAAAAGTGCAGCCGAAATGTAGCCTTCGTCGTCGCGAATAGCTTCATAAATCCGCGTACCCAAACTTTCAACTTCATTTTCTCGCAACTCAATCGTCGCGCTGGTGTTGTGCCGCACGTAGAACTTTTGCACTTGCATATAAAAGTCCATTTGTGCCGCTGCTGAGAATTTGTTAATCTCAATTTCATCAGCACCGGGTAAATCCGCCCAACTGACAGCAACGGGTATTTCTACCAGCCATTCTGTACAGCGCTCATCGAAGGGATTGTTCAGCAAATTGCCGTTTTCATCTTTGTCAGATTGGGACGGAATTACGTTGTATCCGTAGTCGATGCAGGCGAGGGCTACAGGGTCGTTTTTGCCGAAAGTGATTCGGCGAATGAAACGCTGGGATTTGGGGGGATGCCAGCCGGGAGAAGCACCTGTCAGTAGAGATTTTGTACCCGATGGTTGGACGGTTGTGCAGCGATTGGGGCGTTTCAATGAATGCCGATCGCAATAATCCCATACTACGCGATTCACAATTTCCCGCCAACCAGTCAAATACTCTTCTTCCCGCTGTTTAAACGCAATTCCCTGTGCAGTTTGCGGGCGACCTTCCACCCACCAGCGCAGCCACTCAACGCCAAAAGCATGAACGAAGAAATCGAATAATCCCGTGAAAGATACGCCGACAATCGGGTCTAATTCGCGGCTATATTGATAGCGAGGTTCGCTAAATTTGTGATTGAGAAGTACCGCGACAGATAAACCTGCGGCGGTGAAAGCTTCTTCTTGTTCTTTGAAGTTGTAAGGGTCGATTTGATTGAGGTGAACCTCAGAAAGATTACAGTTTCCAGTTAGGGTATTGCCGAAAACTCCCTTATGAAACTCTGGTTCATTGAAACAGTAAGTATCATGCAATCCTGGTAATTCTTCGACACTTCTGACAACTTGCCATTTACCTTTACCTTTAGCCTTCGTCCCTTTGCTCACATCTAACCGCTGACAAGGAATTTCACCACAGTCAGTAATTTGCAAGTAGTACAAATCCCGGCTTCGGACACCGTAATTAGTGACTGATCCTTGATGAGCACAAAGATTTAGCGATGAGCTAATGCCACACTTGGTCAAAAGTAACTGAACTCTGAAAGCCCGATCGCGATCGGAAAGATAAATTCTGATACCATTACTATTGGTATTCGATCCGTCCGTATCGGCTAATCCAGCAATAAAATGTAAAATTGCTTGCCGATTCCAACTCGCAATTACATTTAGTGCTTCCGGGTTAACTTTCAAACTTTTCAGAAATTCTCCAGAAAAGCTCAAGTTAGTTACATCTGTGAAAGCAGGTAAATAGTCATAGTTTCTTTCAGGCGACTTATTTCCTGCTACTGACAATGCCATTTTGCCTTCGTAAAGTCGAACTTTTGCATTGTCATTTTGGTCTGTAGTTCCATCTCCTACAGCCACACCCAAAGTGTAAGCATAACCTGAATCGATATTCATGCCATCTTCGTACTGAATTGTAAAAGGTTCAGTATGAATGCTATATCGACTTGTATCCATCAAGTCTTTGGTTTGAACTTCTTGGTAAACTTTACCAAAGCGATCCTTGACAAAGAAACGATGATATTCTGTGGCATCCAGATAAGTACCATCAGCAAACTTTACACGGTAAAGTTTGCGTCGTCCAACCTTGGTATTACTCGCTGTCTGAAATGGTGTGACGGAGCTCCATCTTTGACCATTCCAAATTTCGATTTCACTTCCAACAACATCCTTTATTTGATGTAGTCCGTCTTTAGTAATTAGCAAAGTGTCGCCACTGACACAGTGGAAGTTAGAGCCAATAATTTCCAGTTTTGTTATCCTAAAGGCTTTTTATCCTCTAGTTCTACAGATTCCATTTTATCTGTAGCTCGGCGTACTTTTTCATTTACTTTAGTTGTAAATGCCCCGCACTCTTGCCAGGATTATGTTCTTCAATTAAGAAGGTTCACCTGGTACGCTCTACGGTGGTAAAGGACTTTTAATTCCCTTACTTACCTCGGAATTAACATCTCAGTCTTCTCCGATTTTGCGAGGTTTTTAACGTGAGGCAAAATTACTTACCACACGGGTTTAAGCCCAAACGGACTGACCGATGCTCTAATTCTTCCGCAGTCATGTCAGGATAGCGTTCCTGCAACCACTGTTTAGCTTTTCCTTCGTCGTAAGCTTTCAAGAACTCAATTTTAAGACTAGGTGTTGAAAGTAAATCAACGTTAGCTCTAGCTACAGCTTCACCAGCCCATTGAATTGCACCTTCACCAGAATAATACTGTTTGCGAACAGCATCAATACATTCTTCTAATGTCGGTTTGGCATGGAAAACACGGGTATGGTTGGCCATTCTCAAAGCATCGCGTTCTGGATCTATTTTCCAGTTGCCTTGATCGTCTTGTTGCCACAAGTTGTTTTTAGCATTTGCTCCCAGTTCGTCATCAAAAGTAAACTGACGAATTCCGGCGGATCTCCGAATATTACCAGCCACAATTGTGACCGCAGCTTCATCTATCAATACGCAGCATTCAACTGAATTCAACTGCCGTCCGAAAGCTTTATTCAAAATTGCTGAGCAACGTTGATAAAGGTCAGGCAATTTGACTGGATTTGCGACTCCACCAAAACCTTTTAAAGGCTCTCCCACGGGGCGGACATCGCTCAAATCGATGTAAACTTGAACTTCTCCGGCAAATCTTTCATCTGTGGACAATTCCAACAAAGCTTGATAGGATTTCACCCAACCTTGACGGGAATCTCCGACATAAATAGTTGCGGTTTTTTCAGCTATTTTTACTTCGGTTTCTTGACGGCGCAATTCAGCGGGTGTAGAGCCGATTTCACCTTGCATTGTCACGGTTAAGCGGTTGCTAATCGGTGGCAATTGGTTGATGTATTTGGGTTCCAAAACTGCACCGGTGCCGCAGCCCATCATTGCCAAATCCATCAACAAGCCAAAGGCCCGCCAGTCGATAATATTGGTTGAGGAGCAATTATAGGCGCCGGAAAAGTTCTCTGGTTGCTCAATCCAGTTGCTACCGCCCACCCACAGCCAGCGGCCGGAAGCGAGGGTTTTGAGCTCGTTTTGCATCCGGTGTAGGAGCTGTGTTTCTTCGGAGGTGAGGTTTCCGAGCGATGCCAAGCCCTTGACGGTTCGATCGCACACATCGGCCCAAGTCTCCCTTCCCGTGTCGGTACGACGGCTGTATGTCCTGAAAAATACTGGATTGGCTGCGGGTGCTGTTTCGGGGAAATCGGACAGGTTGCGTTTCTCGCGGGCACTCGATCGCTCTAATTCTCGAACCATAGGTTGTGTACTGACGTGTCGGAATATATCAACAGACTATGAATATACAACAGGATTCAGATTTAGGGTAAAACCTTGACAAATTTGACAATTTGCACTAAATATGGGGCTTCGGACTCGGGAAGGTCGATCGGGCGATCGCCTCAAAACTTCAGCAAAAAACCCGATTTCTGCTAGAAAACGGGTGAAGCGCAAATCTTGTCAATTGTCAATTCTTTGTCAATAAAAACTCAATATTCGGTAACAGCGGGTCTTGAACAACCCCCACACCGTTGAATCCCCAACGCTGAAGCAGCGTTTTCACCTGAGAACCGGAAATCGATTCTACCCCAAATCGATCGGCAACATCAGCAGCGTGGGCATTCAGATAACTCAAAGCATCATAGTCTTCGCGAAACATCAGCAGGTAACTCACCGCCGAATCTGGATTGGGACAAGCGCTGATATATTTGCCGTCAGCACGAGAACGCAGTAAGTAAAAAACTTGGGATAACATCTTATCTTTATTGTCAAAATAATATGTTACATCAAATTGGGAATTGGGAATTGGGAATTGGGAATTGCCCAAACGATTAGACTTGCATTGCATAAATCTTTGAACGATCGCGAAACTGGAGATTCCAGGTAGATCGACGCAGATGTTTTCCAGATATGAGAGCGAATAAATGCAATACAAGTCGATTTTAGATTGCCCTAAAGTCAATCTAAAATCGCTTTTAATCTAGCATTTAAATTAAGGTCAGTGCCAAACCTTTAATCGATCGCCCGTCGCCAATTTGACCGACAATGGAAGCTTGACCGGTTGTCAGATTAATATTGTACAAACTCGAAACTCCGCCAACATCGATCGCAGCCAAAGCTGTCTCGTTACCGCCGACACTCCTGATATCAAAGCCGAGAACGCTAGAAGCATCAATCCCTAAAGATCCGATCGTATTTAATACTCCATTATTCGGCGGATCTTGTCTCACCAAAACATCCAAATTGCTGTCAATTACAAACAGAGTTGTCGAAGTTGCACCCGCAAAGTTATTCACATAGGCAGCCGCAGCCGCCCCCGGAGTTGTGCCAAAATTACGATCGCCCGTCGCATAAGTCAAATTGCGATCGAGTTGAATTCCTCCGGTTAACGTGTCAAAATCGACAATTGCCCCCGTATCTGGGTTAATCCGACCGTTTTCTCCCGCTTGATTGACAAACCGAATTCGATCGACTGTGGGATTGAAATCTAAACCGGCAGCCCCCGGAGTCAGCGGTACGGCGAATTGTCCGCTACCGAGTTGACTTGCAGCCCCAGTCACCGGATCGATCGCGTACAATCGATTGCTACTACCTAAACCGTAAAGCAAACCGTTAGCAGGACGAAAATCAATTCCCAGCAAACTTTCTCCCGGCTGCAATCCCGTTACTGCTGTGTCGCTGAGTAAAGTGCGCGGTGCCGCTTCGTTAAAACCGACGATTCTTTCGGCGCCATTTCTGACAGTTAAGGCGTAAGCTGTAGGCAAAGGCAATGCCAAACCGTTAATCTGTCTTCCGTCGGCAATTCTACCAGTAAAAGAAGCTTGACCGGTACTTAAATTAATGTTGTACAATCCCGAAACTCCCCCGACTTCTAGTGCCGCTACTGCGACATCGCGGCCGCCAATACTTCTGATATCAAAGCCGAGAATGCTAGTTGCATCAACTCCCAAAGATCCGATCGTATTTAACACTCCATTATTCGGCGGATCTTGTCTTACCAAAACATCTGAATTGCTGTCAATTACGAATAGCGTCGTTGAAGTTGCACCCGCAAAGTTATTCACATAGGCAGCCGCAGCCGCCCCCGGAGTTGTGCCAAAATTGCGATCGCCCGTGGCATACACTAAATTGCGATCGAGTTGAATTCCCCCAGTTAATGTGTCAGAATCTACTATTGCCCCGGTATCTGGATTGAGGCGACCGTTTTGACCCGCTTGATTGACAAACCGAATGCGATCGACTGTCGGATTGAAATCAAAACCCACAGCGCCTTGAGTTAGGGGAACCGCAAACTGCCCGCTACCGACTGAATTTGCTTCCCCCGTTTTCGGATTGACAGTATACAAGCGATTGCTAGAACCCACACCGTAAAGCACGCCATTAGCGGGCCGGTAATCAATTCCCAGCAAACTTTCTCCCGCTTGCAATCCAGTCACAGGCAAATCTGAGATGACACTTCCCGGATTAGCAAGGCTAAAACCGACAATCCGATTATCGGGAGTTAAAGCATAAGCCGTTGTCAGCGGTGGAGGCGGGGGATTGGGAAGAATGCTGCTAATATTAGTAGTGAAATCTGTTTGGTCGATCGCACTTCGATTCACACCTCTGAGAGTAGCGAGAAATTCTCCTGTTACCCGGTCTTGAATCACAGTATCATTTCCGGCTTCCAGAATATTCAAGTCGCCAAAAGAGAGTCCGCCCGCCAAACCGATTAAATCTGTACCGTTTGCAAAATCGGCGATCGCATCAGCATTTCCTAAATTAACACCACCGCTGGTAAGGAAAGGATCGGCAGCAGCATAGCGACTCAAAACAAATACATCACCACCATCTCCGCCGATCAGGATATCAGTATCTCTATCTCCCGACAAAACATCATTGCCAGAGTTGCCAAAAATCAAATCATTATTCTTGCCACCAAATACAAAATCGTTATCTTCACCGCCGTTAACACTGTCGCTGCCTAAATCTCCAAACAGAGAATCTCTTCCAGAACTCCCATCAATCGAATCGCCATCTTTTCCACCAAAAATGCTATCATTTCCAGAATTGCCAGCAATTACGTCATTGCCCGTAAAACCAAAAATAACATCATCTTCAGCAGTGCCTGGGAGCGAGTCTGCTTGTATAGTACCTCTAATGTCTGCCATGATATATTGCACATCTAAATTTGACATTCCCAGTGCCTAAAAGCAGCGGGATTTTCAGTACAAAAAATCGCTAATTCGCAGTACGCGCTAATATTACCGAATTTTTTTAGGCTATAAAAGCGCGTTATTTGATAGTTTGCAGTATAGTCATGACAAGTACAACGCAACTGTAAGCTGCCAAGCTTAAGTTTTTAGCGCTGTGAACTTATGAAATCTTGTACTGCGTTCATTAGTGATATACGCTGAATCTCTAATTTTGGATCTGTACAGTCAGAAATTATTTTTCAATTTTAATCTTAAAGCCTCTGAAGGTGAATTTTATTTGTGTAGCAGCGACAACTATCGATCGGTATAAAGTGGATTATATATGGGGATTTGGCATAATAAAAGGCAGGGGCAATCCCCCAGTTGTCCAGTTGGGGTAGGCACGGGGCACTACCCCTACAAATCTGCATGAATGATTTAGACTTGTTATAGATTAAGTCTGCACGGAAAATTCCTCTGGATCGATACCCCCATTTACCCAGCGAATTGCCTCCCTAGCAGATGTCACATTTGGCGGTACTCTCAAAGCATGAATGAATTCCGTGCTCGGACAAGTCATTTTTAACAAATAAATCGGCTCGACATCCGCATTATCTATTTTTAATAGTGCATATTCCTGCCAACTATCTATTTGTTCTGCTGCCAACTCTTGACAAATGCGATCGTAACCAATTGCTTCAATTAACACTCGCCGAACTTCGGCATTGTCTTCAGATAAAAGCCATTCTGCTTTCCACAAATTGGGATGCACTTGACCGTATTGTTCCGGCAATCTGACACCGTGATAATAGTAAAAATTCCATCCATCCGCAAACTCGATCGCAGGTTCTGCTTCAGCGTGCAAGCGGTTTTCACTGTCAAAGCGCAGGTGGCGGGGGCGATCGCACACCGCGCAAATCTTTTCAAAGGGAAATATAAAACCGCAATGCTCGAAAAGCAGCTTTTGGCAGCGAAGTATTTCTTGTGCCTTTTGGGAAATATTGACGCCTGAAGATATATACAATTCAGTCAAATAGATTTCTTTAAACAAAGTCGTGGGGGTTTCAGGGCAATTAAAACCGAACAAATTATTGGAAAAAACATTCCATATCGTTTGTTTCGATCGCACATAGCTGTCAACCAATTTGTACATTACCGAACTCAGTGTGCTGTCGGCTTCGGGCTCGATTACCATGTGATCGAGCTCATACTCCCACAGATCCGAACTTGCAAATTCTCCCACAGCGGGTATCCATTTCAGGTCTAGATTTTTCCCCAATCTATTGCTGTATTCGTCTGAGCATTTTTGTGAATGGTCGGGTTTGAGCCTGTTGAAGATTTGGGGACAAACGTCGCGGAGACTGCTGCAAATAATAACTTCGGGTTCTTCTAGACCAATAGCGGCATAAGCAACTTTGATGGCTGCTGTGGCTTTTTGAGCATCAATTGGCGTAGTTGAGAGAGTAAGACGTTTCTGTGCGAGTTCGCCTAGCACGCACAGAACGGTAATTTCATTGTTGTCCAGATTAAGTGTTGTCTGATTGGTGAGCGATCGCAAGGCGCTGATGTCGGTAATTTGATTGTTTTCAAGATTCAGTGCTGTCAGATTGGTAAGCGAGATTGGTGAGCGAGCCGAGGAAGCTGATGTCGCTAATTTTATTGTCGCCGAGATCGAGTGTTGTCAGATTGGTGAGCGAGCCGAGGAAGCTGATGTCGCGAATTTTATTGCCCTTGAGATCGAGTGCTGTCAGATTGGTGAGCGAGCCGAGGAAGCTGATGTCGGTAATTTGATTGCTGTCGAGATCGAGTGTTGTCAGATTGGTGAGCGAGCCGAGGAAGCTGATGTCGGTAATTTGATTGTTGTCGAGATACAGTGTTGTCAGATTGGTGAGCGAGCCGAGGAAGCTGATGTCGGTAATTTGATTGTCGCCGAGATACAGTGTTGTCAGATTGGTGAGCGAGCCGAGGAAGCTGATGTCGGTAATTCTATTGCTGCTGAGATTCAGTGTTGTCATGCTTGAAAGTATCTGCTCCGCTGCTTCAGCGTCATCAGTGCCAGCCTTTTCTAACAACACTTCAACTGTGTGCTTTGCTCCTTCTGAAAGACTGTCAATATGCCTGCACCAGTCGGCAAAGCGACTAAAACTAATTGGCTCGTTTGGTTGTTTTTCTGACATAAAAAACTCCGATATGGGGAATGGGGCATCGGGAATGGGGCATGGAATACCATTAACTGTTCGTATTATGGCTGGTGCAATGAGAAGTTGTTCGGTGATGGTGCGATCGCACTTTTATGGTAATTTATCGCGCAGGAAAAGCCAAGTGTTGAGTTTTTCATCTAAAACATATTTATCACTCTCAGAAAGTGCTGCAATAACTTTCAATCGATTTTTAAGTTTTCTTAACTCGCGAATTTCTGCAATAGGTAGCGTTTTCCAATTAGCAACCTTTTTTTCGACATCTTCCTGCGACTCTTTGATGTTATCCCAAAACCATTCTAAAATTAAGTTAACATCGAGAACAGAATCATCGGAAATTACTTCCTGTTTTTCGATCGCCGCAGCCCGCAACATCATTGAGGAAATCGTAAAAGACTCGCCACTACCTGGTTTTTTGCGATCGGCATCATCGGCTAGAAGATCGTAAATTGCGATCGCGACTTCTGCCCATTTGCGATCGCACAAACCAGAACCATTTTCACCTTTTCGAGCCTTAGCGGAGGAAACATCGGCTAATAATAGCCAGTTAAACCCTTGTGGTTGGGTGGTTTGACCTGAAAATATGTTTTTCACCCAAATCAGTACAGATTCGGCATTTTGTTCGAGAATGCGATCGAGGGATATTGTCGTAGGAGATTGAGTCATAATTTATCTACTCCACATATTCGATATCAGCATTACTTGTATCAACTCCTTGCTGCCTAAAGGCTGTAATTCCTACTTCTAAGCTCTCTGAATTGGGTCTAAAATGCCCGCTGTGATTGCTGATTGTTAGCAAAATATATAAACCGTTGCTGCCGACTATCTCGGCTTCTCCCGCAGCCAAAACAGGCTGACCGCGAGTTATAACCGTATGGTAAATTTCATTGTTAACATCTAAAAATTTCGGAATTACAAGGAGTTCTGGGTTTGTTGTCACTGCCCATTTGACAGTCCCTTCATTAATTATATCGTCAAATCCTGCTTCCCCCACTTTAATGGGCCTGATGCCTAACTCATCTGCCGATCGAAGTTCATCATTTAGCGTCGCGGGGGACTGATTGGAAAAGCGAGGGCTAGGAACATTATTTGAAAATGATTGTGTCACAACAGAATTTAACGAGAATCAAATTTATAGTCAAATATGATTCTATCACTTCAAATCTTCCAATTTAATCCTCGGATCGATCGCCTTCAGCAACAAATCCGCAAACAAATTACCAACAATCAACATCGTAGCGCCCATCATCAAACTCGCCATTACCAAATACAAGTCTTGATTGTTCACCGCTTCCAAAGTCAGCTTACCCAAACCAGGCCAATTAAAGAAAAATTCCGCAATAAACGCACCGCTCAACAAACTAGCAAACTCAAAACCTAATAACGTCACCAACGGATTAATCGCATTCCGCAGAGCGTGAATGTAAATTACTCGATTGTCCGGCAAACCTTTAGCCCGTGCAGTTCGGATATAATCTTGACGCAGCACGTCTAACAATTGTCCGCGCATCAATCTTTGTAAGCCAGCAAAACCTGTGACGCTGAGGGCGACTGTTGGCAAAATTAAGTGCCAGCAATAATCGAGGATTTGACCCCACCACGGTAAGTCTGCATGATCGATGCTTGTCATTCCTCCGACTGGGAAAAGGGGCGAAGTATTTTGAGCAAAAAATAGCAGCAGCAAAGCTGTGATAAAGCTGGGAAAACCCTGGCCCGTGTAGCTGACTACTTGCAAAACCCGATCGACAGTTTTATTCTGATTAACGGCCGCGACAATTCCCAAAGGCAGTGCGATCGCCCAAGTTACAATCAAAGATGCGATCGCCATCAACAACGTCGCCGGTACTCTTTCCCACAGCAGCGACGCTACGGATCGCTGATACACAAAGCTCGTGCCAAAATTCCCCTGTGTCAGAATTTGTTTCAGCCACAGCCCATACTGCACAATCGCTGGTTTATCCAAGCCGAATTGCTGTTCGAGTTGCTTGAGTGTTTCCGGCGAAATCTTCGGATTTTGACTCAAAGTATCTAAGTAATTTCCTGGTGCGAGCTCAATAATTGCAAAACACAGAGCCGATGCTAAGAATAGGGTTAAAAGTGCCTGCAACAGTCGTTTGACAACATAAGTAAATGTCTCGCTGCCAAATAAAGAATTCAACATTCGCCAGTTTCGATTAGATTTAATAGAAGTCATACCATTTTAGATTTTAGATTTTAGATTTTAGATTGAGAATTTGGGATTTTTGATTGATTAATTGTTTGTGAAGCATCGATCGCAGCTCATACGATCCCTATATGTTTGCAGTAATGACAGAAGTCGTGGCTTGCGGGTTTAAGAATGCGGACTAAAGTCCTCACTACAAACCTCTTTTATTACGGTCAATTGATCGGACAATTGACAATTGACAACTGACAACTGACAACTGTCAACTGTCAACTGTCAACTGACTACTGACTAATATTCGACTAGCGAGACGATCGGCACATCCGGCAATTTCTGCCTCCCGCCCAAAGCCAGCAATTCAATCACAAAAGCAAAACCGACAAGCTCGCAGCCCGCTTGCTGCAACAAATTAGCCGTCGCGGCCGCTGTTCCGCCAGTGGCGATCAAATCGTCCACAACCAGCACCCGGCTGCCGGATTTCATCGCATCTCGGTGCATTTCCAGTCGATCGACACCGTACTCCAACTCGTACTCAGCAAAAAGAACTTCTCCAGGCAGTTTTCCCGGTTTGCGGACAGGAATAAAGCCCACTCCCATTTTATAAGCCAAAGGCGTGCCAAAGATAAAGCCCCGCGATTCCATGCCCACCACATAGTCAGCAGACATTTCAGAGCATTTTTCAGCTAAACTGTCAATAGTGTAGCTCAGTCCTTGCGGGTTGCAGAGCAAAGTTGTAATGTCTCGAAACATAATTCCCGGCTTGGGGAAATCAGGAATGTCGCGAATCAGAGATTTGAGATCCATAAGCTTGCAGATCGGCGTTGAGGGTAACGAGGCATCAAAAATGCTACAATCATAACGTCAATCGATTTTAAATTTTAGATTTTAGATTTTAGATTCACTATATGTAAACAAATGTCATAATTTCCTAACGACAGGGTTGAATATCAAGATTTGTCAACCTATGATCTAAAGTCAAAAATATAATATCTAAAATCCAATGATCAAGTTGGCAGCACGAGTGGGTGAGGTTCCTCCTTCCATAACCTTGGCGATCGCAGCTAAGGCAAAAGCTATGAGGGCCGAAGGGATTGATGTATGTAGTTTGAGCACCGGAGAACCCGACTTTGATACCCCCGAACACATTAAAGCGGCGGCAAAGCAAGCTTTGGATGCGGGGAAGACTAAGTACGGCCCGGTGGCTGGGGAAGCGCAGTTGAAAGCTGCGATCGCCCGCAAACTCCGCAACGACAACAATCTCCACTATCAACCGGAAAATATCATTGTCACCAACGGCGGCAAGCACTCCCTCTACAATCTGATGATGGCTCTGATCGAGCCTGGAGATGAAGTAATTATTCCGGCTCCCTACTGGCTCAGCTATCCAGAAATGGTCAAACTCGCCAGCGGTAAGCCCGTAATTGTACGGACAGATGCTTCTACAGGATATAAAATTACACCGGAACAACTGAGTGCAGCGATTACTCCCAAAACCAAGTTATTCGTGCTGAATACGCCTTCTAACCCGACGGGAATGGTGTACACTCCAGCGGAAATTAAAGCGCTGGCCCAGGTGATAGTCGATCGAGATATTTTAGTCGTTTCTGACGAGATTTACGAAAAAATTATATATGACGGCGCCAAACACGTCAGCATCGGTTCCCTGGGCAAAGAAATCTTCGATCGCACCATCATTAGCAGCGGTTTTGCAAAAGGTTACTCAATGACAGGCTGGCGGATTGGCTATTTGGCCGGGCCGATCGAATTAATTAAAGCCACCAGCACCATTCAAGGACACAGTACCTCAAACGTGTGTACTTTTGCACAGTACGGCGCGATCGCAGCTTTGGAAAGCAGCCAAGAGTCTGTGGAAAAAATGCGGTTAGCTTTTGCCGATCGGCGTGAAGTAATATTTGAATTGCTTGAGGCGATCCCTGGAATTAGCTGCATCAAACCAGACGGCGCTTTCTATATGTTTGTCAATATCAGCAAAACTGGAATGACTTCTCTGCAATTTTGTGATGCTTTCTTAGAACAGCATCAAGTAGCAGTTATTCCAGGGATTGCGTTTGGTGCAGACGACCACATTCGCTTGTCTTATGCCACCGATTTAGGCACAATTAAAAAAGCTGTAGAAAGGCTCGATAAATTTGTCCGAAGCATCTAAAAATTAGTCAGTTGTCATTTGTTAGTTGGCAGTAGTCAGTTGGCTGTTGGCGGTTGTCAGCAGTCATTAGTGCGAGCGTCCCCGCTCGCGAACCTTATCATTAGTCAGTAGTCATTAGTAGTAACTGCTTTCCTCTCAACTGTCAACTGTCAACTGTCAACTGTCAACTGTCTAAAGCTGTTTGGTCATAATTTCCTTTAGCAAATCCAGTCCCTTCTTGACTCGCCGAGAAACAGTCACCGCGCTGATACCCAAGCGTTCGGCCGTTTCCTTCTGCGTCAAATCGTACAGAAAAACAAACTCCAATATCTCCCGAGTCCGTTGTTCCAACATCGCCAAAGCTTGCTGTACGCGAATTTGATCCTCTTGCGCCAACTGAAAACTCCGATACTTGCTATCGGGCACCAATTCTCCCAGACAAGTCGCGCCCTCATCTTCATCTTGCACTGGCGCGTCTAAACTTAAAGGCGATCGGTTGAGATGCGCTAACTTAATTTCTTGCCATTCTGCCACAGAAACCTCAAGCACTGCTGCTACTTCAGCATCCGTAGGTTTGCGGTTGAACTGTACCTGCAAATCCTTGATCGCTGCGACAGACTTGCGTTCCAGGGCCAACCAGTGGCGGGGAACTCGCACAGAAGGGCTTTTGTCCCGCAAGTAGTGTTGAATTTCGCCGCGAATGTAGGGAATTGCAAAGGAACTAAAAGCGTGTCCCTTCGAGATATCAAATCGCTCGATCGCCCTAATCAACCCAATACACCCAACTTGCTGCAAATCATCGTAGCTTTCACCGCACTGATTGATCCAGTGGTAAACTTCTTTTCGCACCAGTCCAATATTCAGTTGAACTAACTGATTGCGGACTTCATTCGAGCCAGAATGTTGGTACTCGCGCAACAATTGCAAATTTTCGCTTTTTAGCTCGTTGGGGATTGTGGTAGACATGGTTGCATAAAGGTTGGTAGAGCAGGGGACTGATGTTGCTTTAGACCTAGTTTTTAATCTAGTCTAAAAAAATTAATCTTGCTGTGGTGTAATCCTAGCACTTAATATCTGTGACAGCAGACACACCAGTCAAAATTTGGGACTGTGCATGGATTTGAGGGAATTAGTCGATTTTAAATTTTAGATTTTAAATTTACTCCACCGATTAATTTAGGAGCTTCTATTTGGGTCTAAAATTTGGCGATCGACCCTAAGCGATCGTCAGGGCTTCCGTTTTTGGTCGGGGTCATCCCAGAAGTGTTCAGCAAAATCCGTATTTTACCAGAAAGAATTGGTTGAAAGCCCGCCCGCCTAATCGGGAGAAATTAAAATCAGACTATTCATTACTCCAATCCTCTTACTTCTAGGTAGAGGTCGCTCTTAAACTGTCAACTGTCAACTGTCAACTGTCAACTGTCAACTGTCAATTGAATGATGTTTATTTTTCACACCATATTGTAGTGGCAAATTTGTTTAAACGCAATACTTCAATTAATCAAAAATCCTAATTTAATAACTGGCAACTCAATAACACTTTAAGCATAGATTTAGTCATTAGTCAACAGTCTTCAGTTATCTTTCTAAAGACTGTTGACTAATGAAAGGCGAGCAGTAGCTTTAGGACAAAAAACTGCTCAAGTTCGTTGGCGAAGCCCTCGCAGAGGATCGATCCAGAAAGACAATTTTACGAAACAGAAGGCTCAATCCGAGCGTAAAACAAACCACGAATTTTCACGTCCAGAGCAGGTCTAGCTCCCAAATCAGTATCAGAAGGCTGCACGCTTTCAAAAATCCCCCCAATTTCGCCAGTAGCGCTGTTGACCTTAGCAATTTGGAGAGAAATTTTGCCAGCCTTGGTACGGGTGTCAGCTAACTTAACATTAGAGCGTTTCAGCTTGGAATTGTCAGTAGCCGGCAACGCGACAGCATTGTCGTAGCCCGTCGATACACCGCGACCTTTAGGATCTAAAAAGCCTGCGCTGCGGTAAGAAGGAACGTTAAATTCCCCTTGAAAATCGGTAGAAGTATTGAGCGCAACGACTCCCGGATCGGAAGTAGCCACTAACTCTTTAATGGTGAACAAGAAAGGTACTTGCTCTCCACCCGGTAACTGAACTGTAATTGCTTGAAAGTCCAAGCCGTCCTCTTCTGTAAAAGTCAGAGTACCGTCATTACCAACCTTGAGCGTACCTTGAACTTGGTCAATGCTCGACGTGAACCGTGTCAACAATTTACCAGGCACAAATTCTGCCTCTTGGCGTTTGTTGGCTGCTTCTTCCTTCACAAAGTAAGTTGTGGGCTGCAAACACATACCAGCCAGTTTATAGGTGCCACCCGCTTCAATGGGGATCGATCCCCGAGAAGTTTCTGCCAAGCTAGGGCAGTTATTGGCCAATCCTGTACCTCTAATCTCGTCGTAGGTGAGCAACTCGGTAGTCGCCACCGTCGTATCAGTAGGAGCAGAAGAACAAGCAACCAGCGCACTCATGCAAAATGCTAAAAGTGCAACAATTAAAGCACGATATTTCATTTCCAACCTCAATATCCAACATCGGATTATATTAAGAAAAAGCCCTAGTTCGAGCAAAATATAATTGCCCGCCGGCAGGCTAGGCCAGCGCCATAGCAGCATTTAGATCCAGATCGCTTGCTTCACCGACACTGGCTTTCACTCAAAAAATCGAGCTAGTGCGGTGAAAATAAGCAAGAACTTATGATTTCTCAATCATGTTCGGATCGCAGCCCAATACACATGGTACGACGGGTTGTGCTCTTTTCCTGACTTGGATTGGAAATAAATCTTGCGATCGTCAACCCACTTAAGTTACGTTGCTTATTGGCCCCGAATGGCGATCGCCACTAGCTCGATTAGTCGGCTCACCAAAAGGCTGGGGACAAACGCCTTGTAGATTTCAAAGGAAGCAGCGGTATGGACAACGGCAAAAATTTAGAGTCAGAAAAGTTGCAGTCTCAACTGCAATCGCTGACAGAGGCGATTCGGACTTTAGCCGAAAGTTGTCAGGGAGACAGTGTGCTGCTTTTGACCCTGCTGCGGGCCCTGGAAGCTTCGCACCAGGAAATTCGGGACGGTTTGTTCCAAGCATCTTTTCCCGACAACCGCCAAGCAGTTTACAAACTGCTCAGGAATATTGAAGCCAATGGCGGCTGGCCTTACATCCAGCGTATGAAACTTCGATCGATCTTGGGGTACGCCCAACAATTATCTCCACTAGAAGATGATCCGGCCAAGTCTGAAAATGACTCGGCCGGGACTGAGGAAGACCTTAAATAGTGATGAGTTTTGAGTTGGTGACGTTGACATTAACTCAAAACTCATCACAAAAGGGCGCTGTTGCACCTAGAACCCGAAAGGTGTAGGAGGTACGGGTATCGGACTCGGCAGCATCGCAGGAAATACCGGCATCTGGCCGGGCATCGGCAAAAGTCCTGGAGTAGGCGTCGGGGCGATCGACTTAATAGACACCATTGAATCAGGTACGGTAACAGTCGGCGCAGTCGGAATCCTCGAGTCGTAGTCGTCGGAGTTGGAGTCGTAGTCGTCGGAGTTGGAGTCGTAGTCGTCGGAGTTGGAGTCGTAGTCGTCGGAGTTGGAGTCGTAGTCGTCGGCGTTGGAGTCGTAGTCGTCGGAGTTGGAGTCGTAGTCGTCGGAGTTGGAGTCGTAGTCGTCGGAGTTGGAGTCGTAATCGTCGGAGTTGGAGTCGTAATCGTCGGAGTTGGAGTCGTAATCGTCGGCGTTGGAGTCGTAGTCGTCGGAGTTGGAGTCGTTTCCGTTCCCGTAGTAGTCGTAGTAGTCGTAGTCGTAGTCGTCGTAGTCGTCGGCCTGGGGGAAAACGTCCCACTCACACTGATAAAATCAGTGGCATCGATCAGCGCCGACGGAGTGTTGACCAAAATTGCTAACAGCTTCCCGTCGATCGTAATTACCGTATCTCTGAGATTGGCACCATTACCTTGGCGAACTTGCAATTGACTGAAAGATAAACTGCTCGGCAGCCCAAAGAAATCCTCAGCCTCATTGTAATCAGTAATTAAAACCAAACTTCCCGGGCCGGCTCCCAATCCAAAAATATCACTGCCGCTACCGCCAGTTAGAGTATCGGAACCCTCACCTCCAACCAGAGAATCATTACCCTCTGCCCCAAATAAATTGTCATTGCCAAAACTACCCAAAATTGTATCGTCGCCCAGACCTCCGGCCAAAGAATCATCGCCAAAACCGCCGTCGAGAACATCATTACCTTTGCCACCAAATAGGAAATCATTACCTTCATCTCCCATGAGGCAGTCGTCACCTTGATCGCCGCGAATGGTATCCAAACCGCTGCCACCAGAAAGTGTATCGTCAGCCTTGCCGCCGAATAGTTGGTCGTTGCCGGATTCTCCCAAGAGCGAATCTCTGCCAGCATTGCCATACAAAGTATCGTCACCGTCACTGCCGGCCAAATAGTCGTTGCCATCAAGGCCAAACAGTTGATCTCGCCCGCTACCGCCGTTGAGAGAATCGTTCCCAAAATCCCCGTAGAGATAGTCATCATCACTATTTCCGAACACGGAATCGTCGCCGTCATTCCCTCTGAGGGTATCGTTGCCAGTACCCCCGGCAATCACATCATTGCCTCCGTTACCACGAACCAAGTCGTCCCCTGCATCTCCCAACAAGCTGTCTAACCCGTCGTTGCCATCGAGAGTATCGTTACCCAAACCGCCGCGAACCGAGTCGTCCCCATTGCCACCGGAAAGAAAATCGCGGCCTTGGTTGCCAATGAGCTCGTCATTTCCTTCACCCCCAAGCAGCGAATCTGCTCCATCGCCTCCGAGAAGCTGATCGTTGCCTGCGTCGCCCTCTACGGTATCATCTCCATTCGCGCCCAGCAGTGTGTCATCGCCATCTAAGCCGCGAATTCGATCGCCCTGCGGAGTACCTAGAATAAAGTCGTTGCTGTCCATGCCGATCAGGTTTGCCATAGGGGATACACCGCTCCTCAATAAAATAAATTGTTTAAAGTATGTCAATCGCCTTCGTGACAAGGGATTGCTGCTCGCCTACGTTAGCATAGTTGAGATTTTGGCAATCTGGCGCAGGAGTGCCGGAAATTTTGCCAGTGTCTGGAGTGGTGGCAAATAGGTTCGATCGTTCGCACTTAAAGTCCAATCGCAAAGCAGAAGAGCTTAAAATCGCGATCGTCAAGAATGACGAATGTTCGCTCGGGGGGGACGATCGCACTTCTGACCAATGACCAATGACTAATGACTTTCTTGGCTAACAGGTAACACGATCGCAAATTCAGTCCCCTTTCCCAGATAGGAATTCACCTCAATTGTACCGCCGTGGGTCTCGACCACGATTTGACGGGCGATCGCCAATCCCAACCCCGTCCCTTTACCCACTCCCTTAGTGGTAAACAGGTGGTCGAAGATGCGATTTTTTACCTCGGACGACATTCCCTTGCCGTTATCGGCGATCGTAATTTTGACGCTCTTATCTTCTAAAGAGGTAGTAATGACAATTCGATTGGGAGCCAGTTGAATATCGGCATAACTGCGTCCGAAATTTGATTCATCCAGAGCCTCGATCGCATTTGCCAAAATATTCATAAATACCTGGTTTAACTGTCCGGCATAGCATTCTACCATAGGAATTTTACCGTATTTTTTAACAACTGCTATTTCCGGGCGATTTTCCGACGCTTTGAGGCGATGTTTTAAAATTAAAATAGTGCTATCAATACCTTCATGAAGGTTGAAAGGAATGGGGAGCTCGCTATCGGCACGAGAAAATGTACGCAAGCTCGTGCTAATGTCTTTAATCCGGTGCGCTCCTTCTCGCATTGAATCAATTAACTTCGGTAAATCTTCGCGGATGTATTCAAGATCGATCGCTGCTATTTCTTCTTGAATTGCCTCGCTGAAACTACCAGATTCTTGCTTGACTAAATCGAGCAAGCCAAACAAATCTTTGATGTAGTCTAAAGCGTGTTGAATGTTGCCGCTAATAAAGCCAACCGGATTGTTAATTTCGTGGGCAACCCCAGCCACCAAGTTACCCAAAGCTGACATTTTTTCGCTTTGTACCAATTGTAATTGAGCAGAGTGAAGTCGATCGTATTGTTGTTTCAATTCTTGATTAGCTTGCTCTAATGCCTGATTCATCGACTGGAGTTGGCGATTCTGTTCGGCTAGTTGTTGAGCTTGTAGAGAATTTTCCTGTTTCAATAGTTTTTGTAAGCGACTGAGTTCTAAATGAGTAGAAATCCGAGCTAAAACTTCCTCTGCTTGAAATGGTTTCGTGATGTAGTCCACTCCACCTACACTAAAAGCTTTCACCTTATCCATCATTTCATCCAAAGCACTGATGAAAATCACCGGAATATCGGCAGTTGATTCGTTAGCTTTGAGATGTTGACAAACTTCGTAGCCATCCATTTGTGGCATTTGAATATCCAGCAAAATCAAACTAGGAGATGATTGTTCAATAACTGCTAAAGCTAACTTGCCGCTGGGAAATGCTCGCGTCAGGTAGCCCTTTTCCTTGAGAAGATTGACAAGCAGATGTAAATTGGCGGGTGTATCATCAATAATAAAAATTTGACCTTTACTCTCGTTCATATTTTACTCCTTTTAGGATATAGCAGCCGCAATTAAGTTCAAAATCTTCTCATATTCAAAGTTATGCAAACTCTTCCCGAGTTCCTCAGCTAAAAACCGATCGCGATTAGCTATTTGTTGCACCAACTCAGCCATCAACTCCTCATCTGAAAACATCACTGCCTCTTGTAGTTGAGCTAATATATCCCTGGGAATTTCTGCCAGCGTCTCTACATTTAAAATTACTTTGGGAGTTTTTATTTTCTCATTTTCATGACTTAAATCTTCATAAACATATTTCACTCCTATCTGCTTATTCATGGCAATAAATATTTCTTGCTCTCGAAACGGTTTTCTCAAGAAATCATCGCAACCCGCCGCTAGTACCACGGCTCTCTCTTCTTCTAATACGCTAGCAGTTAAAGCAATAATTGCCGTTGCTTGACCTTTAGTGTAAGATTTAATTGTTTTAGTCGCCGTGTAACCATCGATCACAGGCATCCGCATATCCATCCAAATTAAATGTGGCTCCCACTCCTGCCAAATAGCCACTGCTTCTTGTCCGTTACAGGCTTCCTGAAGTTCAAATCCCAAGGGAGATAGCAGTTTAATTAATAACTGACGGTTTGTCGGTTTGTCGTCCACAATCAGAATCCGATATCGCGGTTGATTTGGCTCTAGAGCTATGATGCGCCGAGTCGGTTGCTGGGCGACAATATCGCTGGCTTCTACCTCAGTAAGTTGAATATCAAACAGGAAATTCGTGCCTTGTTCTACTACACTTTTTACTGTAATATCTCCCCCCATGAGACGCACGAATTGGCTGCTGATAGGCAAGCCCAAACCCGTACCTTCTTGAGCTTGTTTTCCGGTTTCTGTTTGCGTGAAAGCTTCAAACAAATTCCCAATTTCTTCAGGCCCAATCCCGGCTCCTGAATCTTCGATTTCAAAATGTATGGTGTGGGTTTTGTCGGCAGTTTCTTTAACGGTTACTCTGACGGAAATACCTCCTTCTTGAGTAAATTTGATGGCGTTGTTAATGATGTTAATCAGCACTTGACGCAATTTCACGTCATCGGTACGGACGTAGCGAGGTAGATGGGGTGCTGATTCCATGAGTAACTGCAAACCTTTCTCTTCTGCCTTCATTTCAAACATATCGTGTATGTCCTCAAGTAGCCGATGCAAGTCGAAGTTTTTTTGGTTGAGAGTGGTTTTGCCTGCTTCGATTTTAGACAGATCGAGGACGTTGTTAATTAGGGTGAGCAGGTGTTCGCCACTGCGAGAGATGATGCCGACACTTTCTTGATGTTCGGGAGGCAGAGTTTGAGAGCGAGTCATGATTTGAGAAAAGCCTAGAATGGCGTTGAGGGGAGAGCGCAATTCGTGGCTCATGTTGGCAATAAATGTGCTTTTTGCCTGATTGGCTACGTCGGCTTTTTCTTTAGCTATTACTAATTCTGCTGTTCTTTCTTCTACTCGGTGTTCGAGTTCATTGAAAGAGGTTTTGAGTTGTCCTGCCATCTGATTGAATGAGATAGCTAATTCTCCTAATTCATCAGCGCGATCTAAATCTACAGCCTGACTTAAATCTCCTCGGGCAATAGCTTTAGATGCTTGATTGAGGCGGCGAATTGGTTGTGTCACCCATCGAGCAGTGACAAAACAGACCCCAGTTGCTACTATTAATGCTGCCATGCACAACAGTATAGTTGTCTGAGTATTGGAGTTAATTTGCTCCATGAAATCTGCTTCTGGAACTACTACAATTACTAACCAATCAAGTCCAAAATCATCTTGGAAGGGCATAACTTGAATAAATTGTAGCTGACCAGAGATGGTGAATTCTAGTTGTTGTTCCTGTTTTATATTACTCAAATTGTCAAATTTTTTGGTTAAACTTTGAGCAGTTGCGCTAATTAACTTATCCTTACTGTCTAATGCTTTAAGGCGTTGGGGTTTTGCATCCTTTTGATTTTCTAATGTAAATAGCTGCTGTTTGGTTGAACTTGCTACTAAAAATCCAGATTTTTCGATAATAAAAACCTGCCCTGACCGACCGATTTTGAGATTATTTAGAAATTGACTAATAGCTTTTAACGAAAAAGTAGTACCAATAAAATATTGAATTTTTCTGCTATCATTATAAACAGGCGATATAGCAGTTATCTGCGGTTGGAGGCTAATAAATTCAGGATAAATTTCACTCCAAGCCTGCTTTCTTTTCCGTTCGTCATTAATGAACCAAGGTCGGATATAAGGATTAAATTTTGTGGTACTTTTTTCTAGATTTTCCGTGCGATTTCCCCGAGCATCTATTTTGGAAAAATAAGGGTAAAAGCCTGTATTACTGTTACTCATATAAAATTGCAGTGAATTATCTTTAGCCCTCCGCTCAATTCCAAATAAATCTCCTTGCGCCGAACACAAAGAAATCCAGCTTACATAATCAAAAAACTGCATTTGTTGCCAAAGTAATCGATCGGCTTTTGGATTCTGTTTCTTCAAATCGAAACTCAATTCCCTGCGAGCAATCGCATCTGCATTCAGCCTGTTAATCAGAAAAGGTTTCTCTAGATAATTGTCCAGATACATTTTGACTCGATCGCTAACTTCGCTTCGCAGTTGAGCCGCTACATCATTAACAGCTTTCTGCCCGTTACGCAAGGACAGATAGCTAACCAATCCTACAGCAGCAAATATTTGCAGTACAAAAGGCACAATTAAGACTGTTCGCAGGGAAACTTGCCTGGAAGTTTGAGAAAAAATGTAATTTAACTTTTTGAGTGTCACGATCGCTTACAAGTTGCTAGGATTACTAATTTGATTTTTTTAAAGGATACTCTAAAATTTGGTATTTCGTTCTTGATAGCCAGCAGTTTTCAAAGCACCAGAAAACACAGACAAGTTAGTAGCGTTGTCATCCACGATCGAGATAAACGGTTGGGTTTGGCATGGCATGGGTTTCGGCTTCTATTAAGCGAGGTAGTTTTGGATAAATGTTCGCAGTTGTGGCTCTTCATTACCTTTTATGCTAATTTATTAATTAAACATCATAAATTGCCTGTAAAATCAACGATTCTAGTGGATGGTCGCGAAAGTCAGCACCTCAAATGATAGCCATAACGAATAGACTTATTGACCAGAAAGGGTTTCAGCCAACTTCACGGACACTTTTAGCATAACAAGTAATGAAGAGCCGCAGTTGTTTGAGTTCGCAAGCTTCAGCAAGGCGGATAACTTCTCGGCTAAAAGCCGTCGCATTTGCATCCTGAAGTTCCCCGGCGACTTCGATATCTTCGATCGCCTCGCCCGAACAATTTATATAGATCCCAACTCGATCGATATTTTAACTTGCGGTTGCTGGTATTGTAAACGATCGGGAATTACGCAGACGCGATGGAAAACTGGGTTTTTGACTTGACATTTCAGGACGCATTTCGATCCGCGATCTGCAGTAGATTGCTGGTTTCTGAAGTACATTCAATAGCCTGTAGGGACACGGCATTGCCGTGTCCCTACCTCTGGTATGTCCCGAACATACCTGAAAAATGCTGTAATTTACTTGATGTTTAACATTCTAGGCATCAACTTGTCAAAAATATTATCCCGCATAAATGGGAAGGGTAATGATAAATTCTGTACTTTGTCCTGGAGTAGAATTAACTGTGATATTACCGCCATGTTTTTCGACAATAATTTGACGGGCGATCGCCAATCCCAATCCCGTGCCTTGCCCCACAGCTTTTGTGGTAAATAAATGGTCGAAAATCCGCTCTTTTACCTCGGACGACATTCCCTTGCCGTTATCGGCGATCGCAATTTTCACAGATTCACCTTCTACCATTGTGCGAATAGTAATCCGATTTGGATTGTTTTCAATTGCCGCAAAACTTCGTCCATAATTTGATTCATCTAGGGCATCGATCGCATTGCTGAGCAAATTCATAAAAACTTGGTTCAGTTGACCGGGAAAACATTCGATTTGAGGCAGATTTCCGTAATCGGTGACAACTTCCATCGCCGGACGGTGTTCGTTAGCTTTCAGTCGGTGTTTGAGAATTAAGAGCGTACTGTCAATGCCATCATGAATATTAAAGGGAACTTTGTAGTCTTTATCGGCTCTGGAGAAGGTGCGGAGGCTGGTGCTGATGCCGCGAATGCGATCGCACCCTACTTTCATCGACGACAGCATCTTGGGCAAATCTGCTAAGGCATACTCCAAATCAATATCCTCAGCATCTTGTTCGATTTCTTTGCCGGGATTTGGCAGCTTTTCTTGATATAATCTCAAGTGGTTAATCACATCTTTGATGGTAGTCGTTGCTTCGTCAATATTGCCGTTAATAAAGCCGACAGGATTGTTGATTTCGTGGGCGACTCCGGCGACGAGATTGCCCAAGGCGGACATTTTTTCGCTCTGTACGAGCTGTAACTGGGCTTGCTGCAAGTCAAAGAGCGATCGTTCTAATTTTTGGGCATAAGCTTGAGATTGTTGGTACAAGCGGGCATTTTCGAGGGAGATGGCCGCTTGGGCGCACAACATTTGGATGACTTGAGTGCGATCGCCCGTAAATGCCCCAATAGTCAAGTTATTTTCTAGATATAGCAACCCGATTAATTTACCCTGATGCAAAATCGGCGCGCAAAGAAGACTTTTGGGTTTTTGCTCCATCAAATACGGCTCTGCCATAAAATCGTTTTGTGCTGCTGCATTATCCAAAACAACAGTTTTCAAAGTGCGCTTGACGTAGTTAACCGCAGCAGCAGGAACCTCTGCACTAGCTGACAGCGGCACAGACATTGAGATGACATTTTCCTTGATAGAGGCGACAGCTTCGACTGCGAGATTCCCCTGCTTAACCAACAGCAGAACTGCTTTTGTAGCCCCGGCATTTTCGAGCAACACAGACATTAGTGCCGCCTGCAATTTTTCTAATTCAATTTCACTCGATAGAGCTTGGGAGGCTTTAAAAATAGTGTCGAAATCGAGAGCTTCGGAAATACTACTGCTGCTAGATTGAGTTGTTTGGAAGGTTTGATGTAAAACTGAGGATTGATTGATGGTTTGTAGCCGAATTTCGCTGATTGCAGAACGGTTTTGTTTGGTCTGAAATATGGGAGCAAGAAGTTCGGGATAGCGTTGTTCTAAGTCATCAATTTTGGCTTTTGCACCCCAGCGTGCATAACCGTAGTAGGCATTTGCCAAATAATCCTGGGCAATTTTTTCTTTACCCCAGTCTAGATAAAACTTGGCAGCAAGTTCGTTGGCGAGGGCTGCTTCATAGCCATACTCGTGAGTCTGAGCTTGGGCAATAGATTGGTCATACAAATCGATTGCTTCTGATTTTTGCCCGTTGAGCCGGGCTTTTTCTGCTTGGATCAAAAGGCACTTATGCTCAATATTTTCTGGACAATCTTGCTGCCAACGGGTTAACCGTTCTTCCAGAGGTAAGATGGCTTGCCAATGGGACTGACGCTCAGCAGCATCGTCAGCAATCTCAATCAGTGCCAAGTGCATGAGTATGACATAAAAGACACTGGACGGCACTTTGGCATGGCTGGGAACAGTTTCCTCAATGATGTGGAGTTGAGGAATTAATTTTGGATAGGTAGCTTGTTGATTGAACAGGAAAGCATGACGAATTTTGACCGAATAAAACCATGCCAAATGATAGGGCGCGTCGTGATATTTTTGCAAATACTCTGCTTCACTGAACCCTTCATCATCAAAGCTCAAGGGGGTGGTTGTTAACCCCAGAAGATGACGAATGGGTTGCAGCACACCAACGGTGAGGGCATCGAGATTCTCTAAACTTTTAATCTGACGAAGAAACTCTGTATGGGTTTGGGCGATCGCATACAGGTCATTCAAGTTTTTGCCATAGGTCAACCGATCGGAGCCACTTTGGATGATCGTGAAGCCTACGGTCAGCCAGTTCCCAGCATCCATCCCACACTTAAAAGCATTGTCATAGTAGGTATCGGCTGCTTGCAGGGGACGACTCCAACTATGCACATCGGCAGCAAACAGGAAATTGGTCATCCCCCGCACATCAGTATTATCAAATTGTTCACAAAGTCGTATCACTACATTACCAAATTGATAAGCTTGGGCAGCATCTTTGAGTAAGGCATTAGCGATTAGACCGTAACCCACATAGCCAAAGGGAGACATATCGCTGTTGCCGTGCTGTAACGACAAAGTTGTCATCTTAGCTAGTGCAAGTAGCGCCAACGTAGATTGACCATCCAGCCATGCTGCATAGAACAGAATTTGTAATATCCTCAACATTTCTGCAATGGTGTCATTCGTCATCTTTGGCAAACCAAGAATCGATTCAATTGCTTGCTGTTCTAAGAATTGATTGACCGCAGCAATTTGTTCATCGAGGCTGGCTTGGATGCTTTCTGGTTCTATGGGCATTCCCCAGCCCAGCAGTTGGAGGCTTTGGCGTTGAATGGCGATCGCTTCTTTATTGCGACCCTGAAGTTGGTATTGAGTCATCTGCACCCGATAAATCACCGCTTTGTCTAGGGGTGTTTGGGCTTGGGTCAGGGTGACCGCATAGAGTGTTTCTGCTTGGTCGAAATTACCACAGAGATAAGCGGCTTCTGAGGCATCTCGATGTAGGGCGTAGGCTAATTCATAGTCTACCTGCCAAGACTCAGCGGCTAATAAATCAATGCCAATTTCACAATAATTCTGAGCCGCTTGATAGGCGGCTGAAACTTTTGCCTTTTGTCCAGCTTGCAGATTTAACTTAGCCAGTTGGTATTTCTGGACTGGATTGGAGATCGTCGTTCTCCCTAAATTCAGTTGATTAACGATCTCAAAAATCTGTTCAACTTGTTCCTGCGGAGACAGATTCTTTAACAGTAAGTGACCAATTTTCCAGTGTGACTGTTGTTTTTGGTCATCGGGAATCAGAGAATAGGCGGCTTGTTGGATGCGATCGTGCAAAAATCGATACGTTGGATTGACAGACTCCGGATAAGCTGACTGTTCTGTACCTTGAAAGAACTTATAGACTTGGCTCGTCGGTAGAATTAAGCCCTCTTGCAATGCTTTCCACAATGCAGTTGCGGCATCGGTTTGAGACTGCTCAGAGACGATCGCCAACGTCCCCAAATCAAACTGATTACCCACACAAGCCGCTAATTTGAGTACCTGTTGTGTCTCCAAGGGCAATTTCTGCAATTGCACTGCCATAAACTCAACAACATCATCAGTAAGCGCCAGCGCATTCACTTGGGCAATATCACATTCCCAATAACGGTGATCGCGATCGAACATGATGCAGCCCTCTTCATACAGAGCTTTAAGAAACTGTGTCGCAAAAAAGGGATTACCTTTCGTTTTGCGATCGATTAACTCCGTCAGCGGTTGAGCCAGTTCCCTCGAACAATTCAATGTATCGGCAACCAGATGATTGGTGTCATTAAACGCCAACGGTGCCAGAGTAATTGTGTTAACGATCGCGTTCGCTTTTCTGATTTCTTCTACGGTCAATATAAATGGGTGGATGGGTGAAACTTCATTGTCTCGATAGGCTCCCAACATCAGTAAATAGCTATTGTCACTCATCAATAGTTTGATCAACTGAAGTGAAGCCGAATCTGACCACTGCAAATCATCCAAAAACACCACCAGCGGATGCTCTGCGGTGGTAAAAACTCCAATAAATTTTTGGAATAATAAGTTAAATCGATTTTGTGCTGCACTGCCTGATAGTTCTGTTGCTGCGGGTTGCTCACCAATAATCAGTTCCAGTTCGGGAATTACCTCAATTAAAACTTGTCCGTTGTCTCCAACTTCTGAGAGAATTTTAGCTGTCCACGTTTGCAATTGAGCGTCTGATTCTGATAGCAATTGTCCCATCAAATCCCGCAAGGCTTGGACAAATGCTGAAAATGGAATATTGCGGTTAAATTGGTCGAATTTCCCTTTGATGAAATAACCCCGCTGCCGCACAATTGGTTTGTGGACTTCGTTAACTACAACTGTTTTCCCAATCCCGGAAAAACCAGCTACTAACATCATTTCGACCCCCCTCTGTCCCCCCGAGGTTCGGGGGGATGCAACCCGATCAAAGGCTTCGAGTAGGGTTTTTACTTCGGTTTCTCTCCCGTAGAGCTTCTCTGGTATGATAAAGCGATCGCACAAATCCCTCTGGGCTATGGCAAAACTTCCAATTTGACCACTTTCTTCTAGTTGACTCAAGCACAATTCTAAATCAAATTTTAGTCCTAAGGCGCTCTGATAGCGGTTTTCAGCATTTTTGGCCATCAATTTGCTGACAATCTCCGAGAGTACCTGCGGGATTTCCGGCTTAATTTCATGCAGCGATGGCGGTTGCTTGGCAATATGACAGTGCACCAATTCCATCACATCGTGGGATTGAAACGGCAATTCTCCCGCCAGCAATTCATAGAAAGTCACGCCCAAAGAGTAAAAATCAGTGCGGTAGTCAATGCCGCGATTCATCCTTCCAGTTTGTTCGGGAGACAAATAGCCGAGTGTCCCTTCCAGCACGTTAGGATTCATCAGGGTTTGAGTTTCCCTGGGCAGCAAAGATGCGATGCTAAAGTCAATTAGTTTGAGTTGTTTTGTTTCTGGATTAATTAAAATATTGGCGGGTTTAATGTCTTTGTGAATGATGCGGTGGCGGCAGAGTATATCTAATGTACTGCTGATGTCGATCGCCATTTGCAGAAAATCCCTCAAATTCGGCGCAGTTTCCGCTTGTTCCCTCCATTCCTTCAGAGAGATTCCCCCGAAGTCTTCCATTACCAGCGCATAGCTGTTTTGGTAAGCTTTTAAGCTGTAGGTTTCGATGATTCCGGGTAAATTGAGGTTTTTGGCGATCGTATACTGATTGCGAAATTGCACGAGTTCGCTAAAGCTGGGATACTTGCTGCACAAGACTTTGATGGCGACTGGCTGTTTGTCGCTAGTACGGAAACCTCGATAAACTAGGGTGCGAGTGCCTGAGTAAATGCGATCGACAATTTCATAACCTGTGAATGTAAAATTTTCAGTTGTCATACTTTGATTATCTGCCTCATCCGTAGGCTATTTGTAGCTTAACAGAAGGGAATAGAGTTCCAACTTCCATGATTGTTAAGTAAAATGAACATGACATAGATCGCTCAATTGTTGTGATTCATATCACTAAAACAACGCGCTGCTTAAACTAATCAGATTCTATTTTCATGAAAAACTAAATAGCAGCATCCAGATTGGAATAGTGAATAATAACGTAACGCAGCCAATGCCGATCGCAGTTACGGTCAATTCGCGATCGAGATTAAAAACTTCAGCCAGCAAAGTAGTACCAAAAGCCGGAGGCATTGCCATTTGCAGCACCAGCGAAAGCCGCGGCGCGCCCGTAATGCCAACAAACGTTAAACCCGCGCCAAATACCAAGGGAATTAACAGCATTTTAATTGACAGACAACTCAAAACTTGTTTGAGATTGTGCAAAGAATTCAACTTGCTCAACTGCATCCCGATCGTAATCAAAGATAAACTAATTACAGCCCAAGCACCTGTTGTTAACAAATCTTCGATTGGTGCCGGCAGTGGCAAGCTGCGCGAAACAAATCCCATACCCAGAGCCCACAGTGCCGGATTCTGCAAAATTGCTCGCAGGGGACTTAACCAATGCTGGTGTAGATTGCTGTTACCGCAGCCAGAGGCGATCGCAATTCCGAGTAAATTGATTGCCGTACCAGTGCCCAGCAAGTCATAAAACAACCCCCAAGCAAAGTGTTCCGGGCCCAACAAAGACAAGGTGATGGGAATTCCTAAAAAACCCGTATTACCAAACATCGCCGCTAATAAAAAACTGCCTTGAGTCGGCAAACTCCAAGCAGTTTTGGCTTCCGAGGTATTTTTGCCTGGATTAATAGTCTTGAGACGTTCCTCGCCCCAGCCGAAATTTATCGCAATCCAAGCGAGTCCGCCACCCGCTAGAATTGCCACCCAAGCTATCAGCGGTGCAATCAAAATAGGGCCAGACAAATTGGCGCGGCGGATAAAAGCAACAATGCTCAGCGGTGTGCCAAAAAAGAACAGAAACTTGGCTAAATATGTAGAATAGCTTCTCGGTAGCAGGCGGCCGAGAATGAATCCAAACGCTACCCATCCGATTAAATTTAGATAGAGTTTGAGCAGCGGATTTGCTAAATTAAGCATTATTGATTAAATATTTTAGGACTGGCGCGGGTGGTCAGAAACCGGGTTTTTACGAAAATATTTCGTTTTTACCCGCAGATTCGGTAAAAAACCCGGTTTCTGTGGCCTTGATGCACACTACTTTTGGCAACTGTTGCTAAGCATTAATGCTTATTTAGCCTAGCAGATAATTTTCCTCAACAGGCCTTGACACCGACAAAAGGGCGTGTCAAGATAGTGTTGAGGAATAAATCAACACGAGTGAAAAGTATGGCACGGCAAGCAAAACAATCATCTCAGGTCAAAAGTTCCAGCAGCCAAGCAGCCTCGAATAATCGCACCAAATTTACCCTCTACAATTTTGCCGGAAATGAAAAGGCATTCTATTTAGTCGATCGCCTCAATCTCGAAAGAACACCAGGCGATATCCCCGAAAAATCCGTCGCCCACAGCATCATCATTATCGATCGCTCCGGCTCGATGTATTCTGACTTAAAACCGCTGAAAGAAACCCTAGTCAAGCTTTTGACTTTAGACGAATATAACAATTACCAACTAATTGTCAGCCTCATTTCCTACGCTGACAATGGAGACGTAATTTGTCACTTCCAGCGAATTCCCATTCAAGAAGTGACGAAGATTGACTCTCAATACATCAAACAAATTAAAAATATCCAAACCGCTGGCTGTACCTGCATATCGCAGTCGATGCAGCTTGCTAAATCTCTCGTAAAAGCAGGAGAAGTGACAGCAATTAACTTGCACACAGACGGTTATGCAAATGACCCGAGTCCTAATGCCGAAGCGGCAAAACTAGCGGAAATCTGCAACGAACTTAAGGACATGGATGTGTTTGCCAACACGATATCCTATGCTTCTGCTGACTTCAAACTGCTCTCAAAAATCGCCAACACTTTATCGGGAAATTGCATCCGCGCTGGCGAAGTTAAAATGGTTTATGATGCTCTGTACGACAGCACAAAACTGTTAGGTGATTCGGTGGCGCCACCGCTGGAAGAACCGTTAATCAAGGAATACGATTATCAAGTTTTTGTTTCCAAAACTGGCAAAAAAATCAGCGGTTCATCGAGTACGCTGAAAATCTGCGGGCTGAAAGCAGACGATGCGGGACTGTTTTACAAGTATCAGCAAGTCACCAAAGATGAGTATGACAAATTAGAAGTTCCGGTTGCTCAAACTGATGAGTCGGTGTTTGCTTTTGCGAAAGCTAACCTCGCTGACGGCAATTTGAATACGGCGAAGTATGCGCTGGCGAGTACCTTCGATGCTACTTTGACGGAAAAACACGCGAAAGCTTTGACAAATGCTCAAATAGCCGAGTTTACCCAGGATTTGGAACGGGCTGTGTTTGCGCCTGATGTGTTGCAAAATCATGAAATTGGCGATCGGGTAAAAGTCAGCGATAAAATTTCCCTGCTGGAGTTGATCGAGATATTGGAGGAAAACAGCAACAGCATCATCATCAACTTGAAACACTTGCAAGAAAACTATCAGCGCAAAGGTTTGAAGCGAGTTGAAGGAAAGCGAGACGAAAACGGCAACCTTGTCAAGCCTTGGCTGAAAACAGAATTCTTAGATGGCGGCGAATACGTGCGGATGGGTTCATTTGCGATCAATCAAAATACCGCTACCATCAATATGCTGATTACCCGGAAAGTTAAACTGGTAAAAGTTGAGGATGGAAGTGCGATCGCAGAAGTGGCAGGAATTCTGGTGACAGACCTGAATACTTTCAACAACTATACCATTGTCAGCGACGGCGAAGTTAATATCAAGTCGCTGCGAACCAAAATCAGCAGCAAAGCAGTGTTTGATTTGCTCAAAAAATGCGGTATCCTCCAACAATACGGCTCGCCTGCGGGAGATTTTGACTTCCATTCGGAGTACGATATTAACTTAGACAGTTTGCCGCTAGTGCCGTTTGACGGACGTTACGGCAGCCTTGACGGAGTGTTTGAGGAACTCGCAAACATTAAAATTCTCTCCAGCATTCTCTCGGCTCATTTGAAGGAAGCATCCGAGAGTTATACGGCTCAACAGTTGGAAGAGTTGAAACATCACTATCTGTCGAAAAGCCTTTACCTCAACTTTCCGACGACGACGGAGTACACAGAGTTGAAAAGTGCGATCGCCAACGGTACAGTAGATTCGCGAGTCAGCTACAAAATCGACATCGGCAGCAAAAACATCCTCAATTTCGGCAAATTGCATTCTGCCAACAAATTTCTCGATCGCCTGTACGAAGTTTACCACAAAAACACAGGCGAAAAGCTGGCAAAACCGACATTTGACATCACCTTAGATGAGCCTGTCGTCTTCGCACACAAAACAGTTTCATCCCGCACCAAAATCACCAAAGTTGACGACTTAATGAAACAAATTTTCGATGACTTTTTGGGATTGGAGAATAACGGAATTGTTAGCGCTACCTTAGCCAAAGTTGGTGCAGACAGCTTGCTGCGGCTTCTGCAAGCAAAATGGCAGGAAGAAGATGTCAAGCGAGACGAATTTGTCGCTGCTTTAACCCGTGCAAACGAGCAACTGGAAACCTACGCCGAAAAAGTGTATGCTGAGAAAGTTTCGCCGCTAGTTTTCTACATCGGTTCAACCGGACTTATTCCCGATGAAATGGAAGCGAAGGCGGCGACTGCTGAGGAAATCAATGCTAAATACGGCAACTTGCAATTCTCTAAAGATGAGCAAGAGGGGATGTTTTTTGAAGTCGGCGACTGCATAATTAGCGTGTACGCTAAAAATGAGTATTTCACGGTAGGAAAGTAGGAACAAAGGTTCGCAGTCAGGTACGTAGTTGCGCTTCAGCGCTCTTTCATACATAAGATAAAGAGCGCTGAAGCGCAACAACATACCTTTGCGGGATTATTTTTTAGGTACGTAGTTGCGCTTCAGCGCTCTTTCATACATAAGATAAAGAGCGCTGAAGCGCAACAACATACCCAAGATATTACTTAAAACGGGATTTCCTCATCTTCATCTTCCACAGTCTTAGCCGTCATCCGCCAACTGGTAATATACTCAATCTGCACATCAATTGTGTTAATCGCATCCCCCAACTGCTTTTGGATGTATTGAGTCAGCGTCACCATAAAATCTAATTCAACTCCCGCAGATTGCACAACTTTAGCCAAGCTAGCAAAATCTACCTTCAAAATCGAAGAACTAGATAACTTAAAATCAGGAGTATTGCTCTTATTTTGCACCAACATTGCTTTTTTAATCCGTTCTTTCAGATGCTCAACTTCCGAATCCAGCAACTTCCATTCAGGGAAAATTTCTTGATACCTTTTCCCCAATGCCGTTAAATCTTCACTCTCGGGTTCCGGCACAATTTTCTTAGCAGTAGATTTTCGCCGCTGCTGTACATTAGAATTCAACCGCCAACTAGCAATATCCTCAACTTGCAAAGATGGATGAGTAATAAGTTCACCTAACTGTTTTTGAATTTCTTTCGTCAGTGTCACCGGAAAATTTAAATCAATTTGCTGAGTTTGTGTCAGTTTCGCCAGCGTCATAAAATCAACTTTCATAGTTATCGAACTGGAAAGCTGAAAACAAGAACTATCTTTGAGCTTTTGTGCCATCATTCCTGCTTTAAATCGTTCTTTGACTTCAGCTATTTCTGAATCAAGCGGCTTCCACTGAGATTCTATTTGCTGATATTTTTTCCCCAAGGATATCAAGTTTTCCGTTGCGGGTTCGGGGTAAGATTCGGCAAGGATTTCTAGCAAGCGGCTGTGCACTTTAGCTAAATAAACCGCGTCCATCTTGGCATATTCTAGCTGCTTCTGGGTCAGGGGACGCTTTCCCCAATCGCCACTTTGTTCTGTTTTATCTACATAAGTAATGCCGCAAAGTGTTTCGATTAATGTTTTGAGTTGTCGGTTGGGTAAGGGCAGGATATAAGCTGGAATTTTTCTCGCCATTTGCAATGTACAAGTGACATTTTTGGCGTCGTCATTACCCAGAAATCTGATGTCATAGCTGGCGCTGTGGAAGACTTTTTCAATATCTGGATTGACCATGATTTGGTTGATGAAGTCTTTTGCCAATTCAGGTTGATCTAAGACATCTAGTAGAAACGTGGCATCTCCTGTCGCATCGGTGGAGTCAGCTAACACTTGAATTAGAGATAATCTGGGGTTCGATTTATAGTCTGCTATTTCTGTGTCAACCCACAGGATTTTAGCTTGCGAAAATTTAGCGATGAGTGCTTTGATGTCGTTTGCTGCTGTTAAATAAGGCATTTTTACAGACTTTTGCTATTAACTTTAGGCTTATATTATGCTATAGCAATTATCGGATCGATTGTCAAGTATTTTTCTGCTCTTATCTTCTTTAAATCAGAGGTAAAAATTGATTAATTCTGACTTCGTGCTAGTGTCGGCGTTATCATCCCGTTGTTCATCGCATTTTCCCAAGTTCATTAAAATTAATCTTGTCGCCAAATCTTGATAGTTTCATCTGAACCACCACTAAAAAGCGTCTGTCCATCCGGGCTGATGGCGACAGAATAAAGTGGTTCAGAATGCCCAGTGAGTGTGTGAAGTTCCTCCAGTGAGTGTGTGAAGTTCCTTCCCTGTACTTACCTGCCAAATCTTGATAGTTTTATCAACACTACCACTAAAAAGCGTCTGTCCATCCGGGCTAATGCCTAAGAAGCTAACTTTTTGAGAATGTCCAATGAGACTGCGAAGTTCCTTCCCTGTACTTACCTGCCACATCTTGATAGTTGCATCCCAACAACCACTAAAAAGCGTCTGTCCATCCGGGCTAATGGCTAGAGAGCAAACTCGTTCAGAATGTCCAATGAGACTGCGAAGTTCCTTTCCTGTACTTACCTGGCAAATATTGATAGTTTCACGATCAAAAAAAACACTAAAAAGGGTCTGTCCATCCGGGCTGATGGGGAGGCTATTAACAAATGGAGAACGATCAATGAGAAGAGTGCGAAGTTCCTTCCCTGTACTTACCTGCCACATCTTGATAGTTTGATCAAAACTACCACTAAAAAGCGTCTGTCCATCCGGGCTGATGGCAAGGGAGCAAACTAGTTCAGAATGTCCAGTGAGAGTGCGAAGTTCCTCGCGTGTACTTACCTGCCACATCTTGATAGTTTTATCAAAACCACCACTAAAAAGCGTCTGTCCATCCGGGCTGATGGCAAGAGAGCAAACTCGTTCAGAATGTCCAGTGAGGGTATGTACACACCTCCATTTCTGAGCTTCTTTTTTCGGTTTTTCTAACGGCCCATAACTCCAAAAGCGATTTATTTCATTAGAGTCACTACTGCTAGAAATGCTGTTTGATTTTACTATCCTCTCAATTATATTCTTAGGGTCTTGAGAGAGATACTGTGCTACCATTAAAAAATCAAATCCTATGTCCTCGATCGCACTAGCAGCAGACCATTGAATTAAATCACTCGATCCCGATTCAGCTTTCTGACTCAGTAACTCCAATAATTCCTGACTTTCCTGGATTCTGGCTTTCGTCTCAGGATGAGTAATTTTGCCAAAAGCTTGAATAGTCAACGCTAAAAGTGTTTCTAATTTAATCGCTCTTAGGATATCAATAAAAGCGTCGAGCGGTGGTTCGGGACGAGTTGCCAATCTTTCAAATAATTCTATCTCATTTTCCGGGTTATTATTGCAAGCGCGGAAAGCATTAAGAATTTCAGCAGCCGTGTTGATGTTGTTGTAATCCATAAAATCCTGTTATTCGTAGAAATAAACAAAACGTTCGGATTCAAGAATATACCAATCCGAAATAATTGGTGAAATTGATGTAGGGGAAAACCCCCCGTGGTTGCCCTCTGTATTGGGGTAGGCACGCACCATCCACTACCCCTACCAATTTTTAACCAATCATTTCGGGGTAGGCACGGGGTACTACCCCTACCAATTGTTCACGAATCATTAACGAATAATTCCGATTTGCTTGAGCTTTTCGACCACTCCGATCACTTCATTTGCTGCGATCGCACTAGCCGATATCAGCTTAGCAGCCATTATACCAATCTCTCGCAGTTTTTTGCCAAGCTTTTTACGATGTTTTATATCATCTTTGTTTTGATCGATGGCATCATCTAAACCTTTAAGCGGATTCTTTAACGAATTTTTTGTTTGTTCCATCTCTCGATCGGCTTTTTCTCCCTCTTCGAGAGATTTTTCTAAATTGTGCTGTGTAGCCTCCATCTTCTGCTTAACTGCACCAATGTTTTCTTTACAAGCCCCGATATTAGTTTCGCGGGTAGCGATCGCATTTTCCAAATGCTTGATCACCTTACTATCAGCCACCCGATCGAAACCTTTACTTCTGGTAAAGGAAAGCAGAGTTTTTTGTACCTTAATCAAGTCTTCTTGATGGTCTTTTTGTTCCTCTCCGAGGGTTTCAACCTGCTTAGCATAGTCTTTAATTTCAGTTTCTAAAGCTTGACGGTCTTGATATTCTGCAACAGACATAGTATCTTCTCCTATGAAAGACTGATTTCAGTGAACATTTGCTGCAACTGATTTAAGGCAATACCCTTGACAAAATTCCGCATTACTAGGCAATCGTGAGCAGTTTCACTCAACTTTTTAGCTTCTAGACCGCTGACAAAATGCTTCTGGGCATTGCTAATTAACCCGATTAAATCTGTAAATTTATCCACGATAATTAGTTGATCGCGGTTCATTGACTCCACAACCTTGAGAGGCGAACAGCCGGCCTGATCCAGGTCAGCTAACAGACTAATATCAAAATTGAGTTCATCATAAACTTTGAGCAAACTTAAGTAGGACTGATTCAGCTTAACGCTTTGGTTTGCCAAGGTTTCGTAACTTAAAACTAAATTCTTAACCGTTAAATCCAAATTTATTGTCCTCCCGCTTGAAAATCTTGCTTTACTTTATCAAATTGCGCTGTCGATATCGCTCGATTTAAAACTTCAATCAGTTTAGAGCGCAATTTCTGGTAACTTTGTCCTAGCTTGGTGAGAGTGTCTTTGAGTGCTGGTTCCTCCTGTTTTTCGAGTAGGTCTTGTTCATAAACAATATTATCCCACTTCTCTTGCAGTTTTGCCGCTGCCTGTGGCTGACCCAAAGAATTCGCTAAGGCTGTCAATTGCCACTGGATAGTTTGCAGTTGGCGAGTGAGTTGCAGCCATTGCTGCTGGTACTTGTAGCGCGGAATCCGGCTGTTAGTCTCGTTGACAGCTTGGCGGCGTTGCTCGAATAAATCTAGTTTAGCATTGAGGTGCGATCGCAAATCTAACAACTCTCCCAAATTTAAATTAGCAACAGGCAGTAAATCATCTAAACTCAGAAGACTGCTAGGTTTAAACTCCCTCATCAGCGAAAGTTCACTCTCTGGGATAGAATCGATGTCAAGGCGCAATGTCCCCGATAGGGTATAAAAAACTTCAGCAGTTAACTCTTTCAGCAGTTGTTCTAACTCCTCACACTCTTGCTGAACAGGCTGCAATTTATGGCGAATTTCAGCAAAAGTTTTGTGGTATTCTGTAGAAAGGCGATCGCCTTCCTTAATTGCAGTATTCAAAACCGTCATTTGCCCCTGGCGATACCAACTTTTTTTCTGAATCAAAGCTGCAATCTTTTGGCTATCAATCGAAGTTTCCACCCCTAACTTTACCTTAGCACTATTTTCAAAAGGAATCTTTACAGGACGCGGACGATACCAACCTTCCATGTACAAGAAAGACTCACCAGGACTGATACGAGCAATTTCTTCAATTTGCGAGGAATCTAATAGCATAGCCTGTCCGATATCTTTGCGGTCATCAGCAGATACCAGACGGTGAGCAATTTTCACATTAGTATTTTTCACCACTTCCGCCGCTACCCCCGTCGGCAATTGATCGGCGATAATAATTCCTTCTCGCAGCGCCCGCATTTCTGCTAACATCCGAGTGATGTAATTAGCAGCTTCCTGTTTACTATTACCATCTTCGGAGGATGTCGCGCCCTGATTTCGCCCCACAATATTATGAGCTTCTTCCAACAAAATAATGTGTTCTGGAATGCCATTGCCTTCTGTCCGCTGCCGTTTCACATACTCCCTAATTTTTGTTAGCAGAAAGAACGTCATCAAATTAGCCTGATCTTGGTTGAGATAATCCAATTCTAAGATAGTTGGATATTTCAACAAATCATCAATAGTCGGGCTGCTGCGCTGCGTATTTAACATCGCCCCCACCCCTCGACGCAATAAACTACCAATGCGGACTTCCAAGGCTGTTTTTAAATTAGATTTAACCTCACCCGCATAGTCTTTGGTTTCAAATAAAGCCGTAATTTTATCATACAAATCCCGCATGGTAGGGATTTCTAAATTATCCGGTGTTCCTGCTTCACTGCCCGTCCATCCTCTGTCATAATAAATTTCTTCTAAAGCTTCGGAAAGCAAAGCCGGCAAGGGCCCAGACAGCGGCAAAGCACCGCGAAAGCTGGCTTCTAAGTTGCTAATATGTTCGTAGAAAGGCACACCAGTTGAAACTTCAAAGGGATTAAACCGAAACGGCGAAATTAGGTCATTTCCTAGGGTATAAACTCGCAATTCTTGGGTGAGAGTGCGGAGTTTTTGCAGTTGTTCTGGGGGAAAGCAGTTGCTGTTAGGTTGGATGGCTAATAGGGAACGATATTCAGTTTTGGCGGGTTCAAAGACTAGAAATGGTATATCGTAACACCACAATTGCGTCAGTAAATTAAATGCTGTAGTTGTCTTGCCACTACCGGGAACACCGCAGATGAAAGCGTGTTTGTTGAGTTGTTTTAGGGCAATTTGAATGATGTTTTCTGGGCGCGTGGTTTCGTAGCCACCAAAGTCAATGCATGGTTCGTCACCTAAACTTGTGATATCATTTTCTTGGCTAATTCCCTTAACTGGGGCATCGCTGGGAACGACAATGCGAAATAAGCCGCTAATTTCATTCAGCGTAGCGTAGCGGTGTAAGGGTTTTAAATCAGTGATTTTCACATTACCGGTGCCAGCCACTAAATCATTACCAAAATAGGCGTCTCCTAGTTCTTTATCCCATTTTTCCCAATAGGTAAAAGTTGAAATTTTTCCCTGTTGCGTAGCTGCAAGACTAGCGGGAAAAGCGGAAGAGTTTTGAGTGAGTACAAGAGTGCGATAACGACTTTTTTTAGTACCACTCAGCAGCAGTGTTCCTAGGATACTGCGGACAGCTAGTTCATCGGTTCCCAGAACTTTTATGCTGTAGCGATAGAGGCTTTCTGTTAAGTAAGTCGATTGATATTTATCGTAGATACGAGAAACTAATTGAGCATTTCTGTCTTCATTTTTGGACAAACCGAAGGTGGAACCGCTGTTAGATTTCCTTAATGTGGATAGCATTTGGTCAAGGGCGTTAATCCAGCTAGATTTTTCTTGCAGAGATGTGGTGTCAGGTTCCAGGGTAATTTCTAGCAGGAGAGGGCTATTGAAACTGGCAATAGTCTCACAAACAACCAACATATCATTAGTTTCATCTGCTTCAAATTGCAGCGGGACATAGTAAGCATCTTTGAAAACCTTTTTTTTGTTGCTTCCACTACCAGCTTCGGTGGTGTAATTAGTATTCGTGCAAACTATTTCCTCATATTTGATTGTTTCACCGATGAATTTTACCCAGTTCAAATTTTGAATTTTATCCACTTCCGCTTTTGGCGCTAACTGTATTTGATAAAATTCCTTAAGAAATCCTTGGGTGACAATCTTTTCAATATCTGTGGCGACGCGGGTATCGGATGAATTTGTTCCCGGTTGACTGACTGCCAAATATATGCGTAAACGCTTGTCAAAAGGCAAACCGGGTGCATAGCGATAGCGCAGGGAAAAGGTGAGGTTATAAATTATACTCAAGTCGCTGAGTAATAGCAGAAAGTCTTTCTGTCTACTCAGGACTTTTTGTCTGGTTCCTTGACCGTAAAGGGAGAGGTATTTTTGAGATTTTAGGTCTGGGAGGTGAGGGATTTTGAAGATTAATGGGAACATATTGTGCCACTAAAAGGACTATTTAATCAAGGGGCGTAACAGTTGACTAACTTCATCTTGTTTTTCGTATAAATGCCTAATTTCTGAGTCTATCGTTTCACATTTAACACGAGCAGTTATCACAGTCTTCTCTAAAAGTCTAGTTGGAATAGAGAACAAATATCCGGTCAACATAATAGAAACAATGAACCCTACGAACGCAAAAATTGCAAAAATCCATCCTGCTCCTGCTGCTGCTATGGCATGAACTATTGAATAAATCCATCCTGCTCCTGCTGCTGCTATGACGACATGAACTATAGAATAATATATAAAGTACCAAACAATACATTTTAATATCCATTTTAAGACGGAACTATTCTCTTGTTCATACCGTGAATTTTGTAAATCTTTGGACAACTTAGATTCTTCTGATTTAGCAGACGAGCGTTGAGTTTCCAGAGGGCTAATTTGCGATCGCCAGTAGGAATTCCATTCTTTGTCCATTTTCCGTAATTGATCTATCAAACACTGATCGTACTGCGAAAATAATTGATGATAATCAGTCTCGTTGCTTTCAAAAGTCAAGTTTGGTAAAGAGGCCAAGCTGGGATTCGCAAAAAATCTATTATACCATTCGGTATTGAATGAACGAACTTGGTTGAAGACAGCTTCTATTTGATTTTTGAGTGCGATGGATTTCTGCTTGCGTTCTTCAAATCTTTGTTTCCTTTCTGCCAATTTCTGCTGGTTTTGCTGTTCTAATTTTTGTCGCTTGTCTAAATCATTTAAAGCTTGCTTCCACCATTCTCGACAATCTTGCTTGACTTTTTTTCTAGTCAAATTGTTTGCTAAAAAATCAAATTTTTGTGCTATCAAATCTAGTTGATTGTAAGACAAAGAATCGAATTCATAACATTGGATTAATTCCTGAAGACCTGAACTATCCTTTTTTCCTGATGTAACCCATTGCAATTTATACCAGTCTTGAGAAAATATAAATACAGCAATTGCTAGGGTAGGTTGGGATTGTTTTAGTTGTTCAATAAAAGTAGTCCCAAATTGGGAGATGATTTGGGCTGCTGATTTTCTAGTTGACAAATTGTTACTCTGAAGACAATGTAATTGGTTCTCAATTAAAATATTTAATTCATCAGGATTTACTTTACTCTCTAACTTTTGCTTTGCCATGTTTTGAGCGCTGCCCTCAAATACTTCATTTTCGTCAATAGCAGAAGCTTTATCTCCCATAGACTCGGCTCGTTGCAGTGCAGCGTTAACATTTTTGATGGCTCTTAAACCAAGAAAACTCATAACTACCTGACAGGTTCGATCTATTGGTGAGCCTTCTGCATATTTACAATTTGAAGAAATTGATTTGAGTCGCTCTAATCCTCCATAAATCCAAAAAATTACAAACTCATCATAATAATCATCGCTATTCACAAGATTCGAGTCGGAAAACCTTCTGATTTTAGACTGCACTATCTTCTCAGCAATCTTCCGAGGTTCCTCACTCAGATGTTGCGAAACTGTAATAAAATCAAACCCCACAGTTTCAATAGTCGTCGCCGCCGCCCATCGAATCAAATCTGTTGCGCCCGACTGAGCCTGCTGACTCAGTACGCTCAGTAACTCACTACTTTCTTTCAGCCGTGCTTTAATGTCACCATCCGTAATCTTGCCAAATGCTAGAATCGTCAGCGCCACAATCTCTTCTAACTTAACCCCTTCTAATATCTGGAGAAAAGCATCAATAGGTGGATCGGAGCGAGTTGCCAAACATTCAAATAACTCAATCTTCTCGCCCGGATTGTTGCAAGCACGGAAGGCTTCTATGATTTCAGCAGGGGTGTTTAGGTTTATGCAGTTCATAACTAATTTAACTCAGAGCTAAAATTTACTGAATCTGATTGAGAAAGCGGGTTTTTTCACGCAATCTAGGCGGGAGCATCTCAGTTTTACACATACAGGTTGGAGTACACCTCAGAAACCCGGAAGGGCGGGCATGGGGGTACTGCCTCTACGTAAAAAGGGCGATCGCCCAAAATTAAATCTTGACTAAAAATTTAGCATATTCCTCAGTCGATCGCCATAGAATTATGATTTAATTTTCACTACATACTTGTATGGACACTGCCGTGACATATCCCTACAGTTATGATATAATCACAATCCCTACAAATTGTTAACAATTTACACAAAAATGCCAGATTGAGATAAGATTGTCATAGGAAAATCGCACAATCATAACCCGATTAAATCCTAGCAAAATCAGCCATGTCTGAGCAGATAATTCTTGACCCCAGTCAATACCCCGATACGACACAACTCGTACAAGAAGACGATACTCCCTTGGATAGTTTCATTAACGAAAAACAACAGCGACTGCTTACGGAAGTTCTCTCTGGATATGAGTTAAATGATGGTATTCCTTTCATTGTCGCAGCCAATGTGGGTATCTTCCGTACAGTTCGGCATCCGGCGATTGTTCCTGATATATTCCTCAGTTTAAATGTGACTGTTGCGGATAGTTGGGATCGGCGAGATGTTCGTTCCTATTTACTCTGGGAATTTGGCAAGCCTCCAGAAATTGCGATCGAAATTGTTTCTCCGACTCCGGGGAATGAATTGGGTAGCAAATTTACTGATTATGCCCTGATGGGTGTAATGTATTATGTTGTTTACGATCCTCTGGGTGAATTGAGCGATCGCCCTTTACAGATTTTTCAATTACAAGGGGGGCGCTATGTGCCGAAAACCGATACTTGGTTTCCCTTAGTTGATTTAGGTTTAACCCTCTGGCCTGGTGTCTTTGAAAGCGTCAATGATACTTGGTTAAGATGGTGCGATGCTGAGGGTAATGTTATTCCTAATGTCGAGGAATTAGCCGCCCGACTCTCTCAAACTCAGTCACAGTTAACTGAATCTCAATTACAGTTAACTGCATCTCAAAATCAGACCAAACAAGCTTTATTGCAAGGCATTCAGTTAGGTTTACAGCTTAAGTTTGGAAGTTCCGGGTTAGAGATTTTGGACGAAATTTCTGCCATTGACGATCTAAATTTGCTGCAAACTATAACTTCTAGCTTGTTAACAGTTGAGGGTTTACAAGACTTACGACAAATTTATTTGTCATAACTTACTCAAAACATCTCGTGAAAGATCCTGATTCACGACTTATGCAGTAAACCTTAAGAAACTGGGTTTTTATACCGGAAACGATCGCAATAACGATACTTTTTCCTAGAAAAACTCAGTTTCTGCGTGATTGGGTTGAAAACTCCAAAAGCTCGATTCACCGGATAGCTACGCCGCGCATACTATTGAGGATTCCCGCCAACTTCCTCTAAAAACCAGTTACCTACTTCTGTATTGTCCGTCTGGCGACTGCGATGCAAACCTTCCTCTAACAAAGTAACTTTTAACCCTGGGAAAATTTGAGATTCTGTCAGACGTTCGCTTCCCCGGTTAGCAATTATCTTAAAAGCAATAACTTGGGCTTTTTGTACGTCTACTACCCAATATTCAGACACTCCTAATTCTTCATAAATCATTCTTTTTGTACCCAAATCGTCAACGAGAGAAGTGTCGGCAATTTCGATCGCCAAATCAGGGGCCGCTGCGCTCTCCAAATTCACTACAGAACTACCGCGAGGCGCCGTTTGCACCCTCTCTCCGATGTAGTAACAAGCATCAGGTTGAGCACCTCTGACACCCGTTTTGGCATAGCTACAATTGACCAGCAGTCTCATTTTGATACCTTTGGCAAGGCCAAATAAATTGATTAAGATGACAATAATTCCGTTGTCATCAGCACGATCTGGCCCGACTGCTGCCATTTCAATCCTCAACTGTCCGTTATAGTAATAGCATTTTGCGCGATCGTACTCCGGCTGTTTAATGATTTCTATATATTCATCCCAAGTCGCTGTCACCCAGGTATCCGTTAGCAGTTGGGTTTGGAGTTGACTCATAATTACATCACCGAAAAAAATCTTTGACTTTTGAGGAAAGATTTCTGAGTAGGGGCGATCGCATTTTAGCTTGATTCTTTAGTCCGCGGAGGCGGACATCGTTTGTATAGACGCGGTTTCAACCGCCGATCGCACTTTAATCATTCAACAGCAGTAAGGTGCACCGCAGCACACCCTACAAACCATTAACCTAGGACTCTTCTGTCGCTTCCTCAGATAGCGCTTCTTCGATCGATTCCTCACCCGAAGCCGGCACCAAAGCCACAGCTACGATCGAATCATCCTCATCCAAGCGCTGCACCCGCACGCCCGTTGCAGTCCGGGATTGCGTGGAAATTGCACTCACAGCTTGACGGATAATAATACCTCGGTTGGTAATAATCATCAATTCGTCATCTTCGTTGACAATTCGCAGCGCAGCTACCTGATCCTTGCCCTTTTTCGACTTGAATTTGGTAGCAGTTAATCCCTTGCCTGCCCGTCTTTGTAGGCGGAATTGAGAAACAGGAACTCGCTTACCGTAGCCGTTAGTTGTGATTACCAACACCGAAGGAACTTCGCTATTAACTGTGGGAATTTCTTCGGCATCTTCGCCTTCAATTTCCTCAGCTTCCAGTTCTAATTCTTCGTCTTCCAATTCCACATCGCCCGTTTCCAATTCAGCAATTTCTACTCCTTCAAATTCCGAGTCGCCCGTTTCTAACGGAGCAATATCTGTTCCTTCCAATTCTGAATCTTCTGTGTCAGCAATTTCGGCAACAATGGAACTTGGCAAGATGTCCATGCTGATCAACTCATCGCCCGATCGCAATTTCATTGATTTCACACCCCGAGTCGCGCGGCCAACCGGGCGCAACTGCTCGTGATTGGTGCGGAAGTGAATCGCCATACCTTGGCGCGTACCGATGATAATGCTGTCACCAACTTTTGCTCTCCGCACCCACCGCAATTGGTCGCCTTCTTCTAGAGAAATCGCGATTAACCCATTAGTACGGATGTTCGCAAAAGCTGAAAGTGAAGTTTTCTTGATGTAGCCACCGCGAGTTAGCATCACCAAGTATTCTTCGCTGGTGAATTCTGTAACTGACACCATAGAAGTGATTTTTTCTTCTATAGGAATCGGCAACAGTTGCACCACGGGAGTGCCGCGCGCCGTCCGGGAACAGACGGGAATTTGATAAGCTTTGAGAGAGTAAACTACGCCTCTGTCGCTAAAGAACAAAACGCTGTCGTGATCGCAACAGGAAAGGAAATGTTCTACTCCGTCATCTTCCTTCATTTTCGCGCCTGCTTTGCCACGAGTAGCGCGACTTTGGGCCTCGAAAGTGCTGACAGGCATCCGCTTGATGTAGCCTTGCTCTGTGATCAGAATAATTGCTTGTTCGTTGGCAATTAAATCTCTTTCATCTATTTCTCCTTCGGCGTGTTCGATGACGCTGCGTCTGGGAGTGGCGATTTTAGTTTGAATTTCGACTGCTTCAACTTCAGCGATTTCTAAGATCCGTTCCCGGCGCGCCAAGATATCTTCCAAATCGGTGATTTTTATTCGCAGTTCTTCGTGTTCTTGCTGAATCTTTTGTGCTTCCAATGCTGTCAAACGCCGAAGCTGCATTTGCAGAATTGCGTCGGATTGCTGTTCGGAAAGACCGTAATTCTCGATCAATTCTTGTTTGGCAGCGGCGGAGTCGGCAGCGGCACGAATTAGGTGAATAATGGCATCTAAATTGTCTAGGGCAATTAATAAGCCTTGCAGGAGATGGTCGCGTTCTTCTGCTTTGCGGAGTTCGTATTGAGTCCGGCGAGTAATTGTCTCAATGCGGAAGTCTAGGAAGACATTGAGGAATTGTGAGAGCGTCAGTAGTTGGGGTTCCCCGTTTACTAGCGCTAACATATTGGCTCCAAAATTTGATTGGAGCGGTGTTTGTTTGTAGAGGTTGTTGAGGACGACGCGGGGATAGGCGTCGCGTTTGAGTTCGATCACGATCCGCATTCCGTCTCTATCGCTTTCGTCGCGAATGTCGGAAATCCCATCTAATCTTTTGTCGTTTACCAGTTCGGCAATTTTCTCAATTAACGCTGCCTTGTTTGTTTGGTAAGGCAATTCGGTGATAATAATTGCTTCTTTGTCGGGGCGGCCGGCGTGTTCGATGGTTTCAATGCCGGCGACTCCGCGCATTGTAATCGAGCCGCGCCCGGTGGTGTAAGCATCGCGAATGCCGCCTCTGCCGAGAATTTGCCCGCCGGTGGGAAAGTCCGGGCCGGGAATGTACTGCATCAATTCCAGGTCAGTAAGGCCTGGATTGTGGATTAGCGCTACCAAACCGTCAATTATTTCGCCCAAGTTGTGCGGCGGAATGTTGGTGGCCATCCCTACGGCGATCCCGGAGGAACCGTTGAGCAAAATTTGGGGGATGCGTGCGGGGAGTACGAGGGGTTCTTGTTGGGAACCGTCGAAGTTGTCGCCGAAATCAACTGTTTCGCAGTCGATGTCGCGCAGCATGGAGTCGCTCGTCAGGGCTGTGAGGCGACATTCGGTGTACCGCATGGCAGCGGGCGGGTCGTTGTCAACGGAGCCGAAGTTGCCGTGGCCGTTGATCAGGCGTTCGCGCATGGAGAAATCTTGAGCCATCCGCACCAGGGCGTCGTAAACTGCTGTATCTCCGTGCGGGTGATACTTGCCCAGCACCTCCCCGACGACGCGGGCGCATTTGCGGAATGGTCGATCGGGAGTCAAGCCCAATTCGTTCATGGCGTAGAGAATGCGTCGGTGAACGGGCTTGAGACCGTCCCTAGCATCTGGTAGCGCCCGACCGACTATTACGCTCATGGCGTATTCCAAGTACGATCGGGACATCTCACCCCCCAGATCCGTCGGGATTATCCGCGACTCAGAGATACTCATAGGTTGAAAAACTCCGCTAAAACTTTAAATTTGACCGCTATAAATCCCCAAAATGCGATAAAATCGATTTGGATTCAGTTGAGCTGCCAAATATTGCAAATTACTCCTAAAATTATATCACAATTTGCCCTTAACTTTATGGGAAAGTTGCCAGAAAAATTAAGGGACGAAACAAGGGAAATTTGTAAATTGACAGTTGGTGATTTAGTCATCAATTGGCAAAATCTAAAAAGGTTTTTTTAGGCGGTCTGGTTTCATGCTTTGGTGAGTTTTTTTGAGGGCTATATAAAAAATTAAAATGGTGGCCCGATCGCAATTTTAATTTCACAAAACCGAAGGCCTTCTTAAAGCAAACTAAAAATCTAAAATCTAAAATCTAAAATCTAAAATCTAAAATCTGCTGATGCTACCCGTCATCTATTCCGAAGATTTTTTGCTGCACAAGACTGGAATGCTTCACCCAGAGCGACCAGAACGTTTGACGGCGATCGTCAATGCTCTGAAAGCTGCTCCCTGGGCCGATCGCATTGAGTGGCAACTCCCCACCCCAGTGGCGCAGCGCGAACCAGAACTGCTCTCGGCGATCAAAAAAGTTCACGCGCCAAGATACATCAAAGAAGTCGAACATTTGGCTCATCGTGGAGGTGGCTACCTCGACGGTGACACGCCGATTTCTGCTGAAAGTTACGACGTAGCGCTGCTGGCGGCGAGTGCTTGGCTCGATGGGGTCGATCGAGTTTTAGCAACCAACGAACCGGCTTTTACGATCGCCAGACCGCCGGGACACCACGCCGAAAACAGCCGTGCGATGGGATTTTGCTTGTTTTCCAACGCTGCGATCGCAGCTCGCTATGCCTTGGAACAGCCGGGAATCAACCGCGTCGCCATCCTAGACTGGGACGTGCACCACGGCAACGGCACTCAATCTTTGGTGGAAAACAGCAGGCAAATCGCCTACTGTTCCCTGCACCAATCTCCCTGCTATCCAGGAACCGGAGATGCTGACGAGCAAGGTGCTTACAACAATGTGCTGAATATTCCCCTGTATCCGGGTGGCGGCATAGCTGAATACCTGAGCGCCTTTGAATCTCTTGTCGTACCGTTTTTGTCAAATTTTGAACCAGATTTGTTGATTGTCAGCGCCGGTTACGACGCAATAGCCTCGGATCCGCTGGCCAGCATGAATCTGGCGCCGTCAGATTTCGGTACTTTCACGGGATATTGCCTACAAATCACTCGCCGCATAGCCTTCGGTTTGGAGGGCGGTTACGCGCTGCAAGAGTTGGCCGAGTCGGTTGTAGCGACTATTGACCGGTGCCTCAATTAGCTGCAAAATTGGCAGACGGGATTAGGAGGTTGAGAAGGGATTAGGAGGGGATTGACAGCAATGGCGGGCGATCGTCCAAGCTCAGATTTGTCGATCGCCCGATCGGCCTTCTCTCCTCGAACCTCTCCCCTCTGCCTTCTGCCCTCGATCAACTGTCAACTGTCAACTGTCAACTGTCAACTGTCAACATCTGTGACAAGCATCACGAATTTAAAAGATCCGAGTCACTGAGCGTCTAAGTCTCAGTCACAAATTTTTAGCCTAAAAATCACACCGTGTCAATGTTTTCGATCGCAGGAATCGGCGATCGGACAGAGCATAATAGGACTACGATCAGCCTGTAATATTTTAATATCTCTCAATCAACTAGGAGGTTTATCATGTCCGTTTCCCAAATGACACTCGAAGAATTATTTGGTCAGGTCATGTTCTCTAGTGTCGTGACTCGCCACGACCGGAGACAGCTAAGATCCGCACTCTTAGAAAGAACCCTGAATGAAGATGAGTATGCCATCATCAACCGACTGCTGTACAATGTGCGTCGCGGTTGGGTGAAAATTGTCGATTAAAGACCCAGCACCCAACCCCCGAGCGAGAAAGAAGTTCATAGCCTTTTCAATTTTCGCTTAAAGAATTGGTAATGACTGATGATTATCGGGGTATAGAACATGGGCCTACAGTTACATTCTTTTGCAAACTGGATAAAATTAGAACTTGCCACTTAGGGAAGTTTTCCGTGTTTTTAAGCGACAGTTTAATGTTTGGAGAGCGGTGTTAATGATTCTAATTGCGATCGACATCCGCCTAGAAGTAGAGATATTTATAAAATAACAGGTTTCGGGTGCATCTCTACTTGTTTAAAAAATGTGAGTTTTGAGTTGCTAACTTCCAAGTTAGAATTAACTCAAAACTCATACTTGTTTGGAGGTAACAGAAGAAGGAAGAAGGAAGAAGGAAGAAGGAAGAAGGAAGAAAGAAGAGGGTAGAAGGTAGAAGGAAGAAGGAAGAAGGAAGAAAGAAGAGGGTAGAAGGTAGAAGCAATCGAACGTAAGGTTTTCAGTCATTAAGAATATCTGAACCGTCGAGCGCGGTTGCTAGAAAATTTTATATTTGAGATTAGGAAAGAGTGAGGGCGATCGGGATTAGGAAGCGCTATCAAGTGCAAAAATTTTAAACCGTTATCAAAAATCAAAACAATCAGCAGTTTCGCGTTGAGTCGGAATGTGCGATCGCCACAAGCACAGGAAGTCGGAACGTGCGATCGCCCATTCCGGCAAATTAAGCCCAGAAGTGTCAAAATATTAACAACCAGTTCATCCTTAAAATATATGGCTCCCGCCGTTTTAATTGAAAATCTTCAGAAACGCTACGGCACTGTAGAAGCCGTTAAAGATGTTTCCTTCAAGGTAGAACCGGGGGAAATATTTGGTTTGCTAGGCCCCAACGGTGCAGGCAAAACCACAACCCTGCGGGTACTTTGTACCTTGAGTGCGCCTGATAGCGGACGTATTGAAGTGTCAGGCATTTCAGCAGTCAGCCAGCCGAGAATGGCCAGACAGAAACTCGGCTACGTCGCCCAAGAAGTCGCTCTCGATAAGGTGTTGACAGGGCGCGAACTCCTGCAATTGCAAGCGGCGCTTTACCATTTGCCGCGCAAGACTATTAAAGGGCGGATTGACAAAATGGTGAAACTCCTCGGTTTGGAGGAGTGGGAAAATAAAAAAACGGGCACCTATTCCGGCGGTATCCGCAAGCGCCTGGATTTGGCCGCTGGATTGCTGCACCAGCCGGATGTTTTGGTGTTAGATGAACCGACTGTCGGGCTAGATATTGAAAGCCGGGTGGTGGTTTGGGATTTTCTGCGCCGCTTGCGGGATGAGGGTACGACGGTGTTGATTACCAGCCATTATCTCGAAGAAGTGGATGCTTTAGCCGATCGCGTGGCGATTATTGACAAGGGTACGGTGATTGCACAGGGGACGCCGGAGGAGTTGAAAAATCGCGTTGGGGGCGATCGGGTGACTCTGCGGATTCGGGAGTTTTCGCCACTGGAAGAAGCCGAAAAAGCCCAAGCTTTAATGGAATCTCTGCCTTTCGTCCAAGAAGTAATTATCAACAGCGCCCAAGGAAATTCTCTAAATTTGGTAGTAACACCGCACAGCGACGCGCTGGTGACAATTCAGCAAGCCTTGAAAGATGCGGGACTTCCTACTTTTGGGATTGCTCAATCTCGTCCGAGTTTGGATGATGTGTATTTGGCGGCGACTGGTAAAACGCTGTTGGATGCGGAGTTGGCTGCTGCTAGCAATCGGGATTTGAAGGCTGAACAAAAACAGGCAATGCGATCGTAGTTTAGTTTAGGTGGTTATTATGGGTGCGGGGTCAGAAACCCGGTTTCTCAGGAAAATCTGGTTGGGTGACGAGAAATCTGTAAAGAAACCGGGTTTCTTTGGCCTTAGTCCTATTTAAGATGATTCGACGGTTGAATACGATAGTAATTTTGGGAGATATTAATAGATGAATCTTGTTTTAGAAGTTGAAGCACCTCCTTTCCGAGAAGATGCAACAGGTGCTATTCGGGTGGGAAACTCAAGAGTTTTGCTGGAATTGGTGATTCGAGCTTTTCAAGATGGTGCATCGCCGGAATCCATTGTGCAGCGTTATTCTACTGTGTCATTGTCTGATGTCTATAGTGCGATCGGCTATTATCTCCGACACCAGGAAGTAGTGGAAGCTTATCTCAATTATCGCGAGAAATTAGCAGATTCCGTTCATCAGCGTTTGTTGGGCATTCAACCCGATTTGACTGTTGTGCGATCGCGTTTGTTAGCCCAAAAAAATCTTGAGGGTTAACTATTTTGTAAGGTGCGTCGCTGTGAGATTGTCGATCTTTTTGAGGATTTTTGATGGCGACGCACCCTACAGCTACTGTCAACTGTCAACTGTCAACTGTCAACTGCTATACATCCAATACTTGCTCTGCTGTCAGCGCTAATTCTGGGAAAGTTCGGGAAATAATTCGCTCATTTCCTCGAAAAGCCGTCATTTGATAAACCCCATTTTCATCAAGCAAGTAAACAAAAACTGTAGGAACTTTCGGATTACCTAAATAATCGCGACTTCCCAAAGCTAAATAATCGACAATCCAGTATTCCGAAATTCCCAGACGCTGATATTCATCCAGCTTATCGATATAATCATCTTCCCAATTGGTCGATACAACTTCTACAACTAATTGCAGCGGTTCAGTTATGGCTGAGTAGGCAAAAGGCTGTGATTCCCAGAGAGTTTTATTTATTACACTAACATCAGGATGGCGACCTTGTTCTCTACCATTTGAGGTTAAAGTCCTCACCATGAATCTGCCAGATACCCAGTAGTTGAGCTTGAGTCTTTTCACCTCGTCTTTGAAACTATCTGAAAGAAATTCAGCCAGGGTCTCGTGCAATCTTATTGGTAATATTCTCACAATTTCTCCATTCACAAGTTCATAGCGGCCGTCTTCGTCGGGAAGTTGTTTGACAAATTGCTCAAAAGTGAGGTTCTGCTTAAGTTGGGTAGGAGTTGCGGTCATGGTTGATTCTCATTTAGCTATATTTTTAAGACTATCCAGCAACTATTTTAACATACTGTTTTAACACAGGTGGCATCGTAAAAACGGTTTCAGCTTCACAGGTCAAATTTTCAATTATTCCGCGTCTTGTTAAAGAATGTATTGCTTTAAATGATTCGGCTGGCGAGCCTTGACATTTTGCCATCAATTCGGTAAGCGAGAGAGGTTCGATCTCGTTGCTGATTTGAGCGATCGCCTGTTTCTAAAATAATCAGACAGTGGCGAGCGCTCTTGGGGTTTGGGATTATAAAATTTACTAACCTGCGTCAGATTGTGTTATTATTTGAATGCTCAAGCCTCTCACAGCTAGTCAAGCATCTTCAAACAGAAAAACTTAACAAAGACAATTTATGAGTTTAACATCAATCTTGTCAGATCGAAATAATCAAGAACTTAGAGACAAATTCAAGACAGAATTTTTAACACCATCTTTTAAGTTAAAGGCGGAACTTAAAGCACCGCCATTGACAACTAATTATGGAATTATTGGAACAGCTTTTGACTATTTACTTCGCTTTTATTTACAATACCACAATAAAGACACTTGTATTCAAAGAAACTTTTGGGTAGCAGATAGTTCATTTAAAATGCTATGTTTACATTTAAAGTCAACAGGAGAAGTAGTGACCGGCTTTCGTGGTGACAAACTATTCAAAAAACAAGACCTTTTAGCAATCATTACCGATCAATATGAACAGACAAAAATTAATTATAATAATTATGTTGACAACGGACAGATAACTGATGAATTAATTTGTAATACAATTTTTCTTGCAAAACTAGATGTGCTTTATAGAGCAGGTTTTATCGACGAGAATCTAGACAATTATAACCATGAAGATATCAAAGACCTAAAATCACTCATTTCACTTGTTGACCATAAAAACTTCCAAGCAAAAGACAAATGCTATTTGAATCCAACGTTTGGCGCAGGCTCATCCTTAGTTGGTAATGCAGACGCGGATCTGATTATTGACAATACTCTAATTGACATAAAAGTAACTAAAAATCTTAAACTAGACAGAAATTATATTAACCAAGTTTTAGGGTATTACATTTTATCACTTATTGGTGGTGTAAATAGTAATCCAAATGACAGACCCATTGAAAACATCGGAATATATTTTGCCAGACACGGAGAATTGTTGACTATTCCTATTGTTCAATTTGGCGACAAACAAAAATTTGAAAATTTTAAAGAATGGTTTATTTGTTATCTTTATAGCCCGAGAGGAAAGTTATTAGATATAGTGCCAATGGAAGAAGAAACACAAAAAGAAGACAAGAAGACAAAATCAAATGTAAAGAAAACAACTCCCACTAAAAAAACATCAACTGAAAGCAAAAAAACTAAGACCGTGACCAAATCAAAACGAGCGATCACAAAAAAAGAGGACAACAGCGAAAAAGAAAGTAAGTAAAAGTTTGCCAAATTAAAACAAGCCGTATCCCTGGGAGACAGAGAGTTAGTAGTCAATTAAGTCTCCTGTCTGTAATTCTTGCCATTCTCTATCTTCCTGGTAATGACTTAACATCACCTCAGCCTGTTCTGCTAAAATGCGCCGTCTCTCTTCAATGGGCAATTTCATAAACTCGCGACGGCTGGGGTATTGAGCATATAGAAGGTATTTCTAAAACTTGAGTATCAGACTGTATTTGTGTCTGAAACTGATACAGTGGTTCTAATAGCTGTGACTCTCTTTCAGAAATTTTTTCGCGACGCACTTCCCGGACAACTTCACAAATTTCTTCGATTGTCATCGGATTTGGATCTGGTGGTAATGAATCTATACGTCGCCGCCATTCCTCCCAGTCAAAACCTGCTTTCATCTTCTGAAAAACAATGCTATCTTTTGTAACTGTAACTGTATATCTATCCCCTGGCTTTAGTTGACTTTCAACCTCAGCCGGAATCTCCAGCTTACCGTCTGGACTCACAGTCACAGTAATATTTGATTTCAGAATGTACTCTTGCAGGTGTTCAACAACTCTATCTTGCAGAGTTTCCGGCAGAGTTTCCATGATTTTGATCAAAGTGCCGATCGCACTTGATGACATAGCTTTATCCTCCATATTTAATTTACAGCAAATCCCGTGTACTGCCGAATATTGGGATCACGAAATCCCAAAACAATCTGTTCTTTGGGGATTCCCCCCGCTACTAACTCATTGGCAATTCCCTGTTCAGTTCCATCTCTTTGAATCCAAATTTTTCCCTCAATAATATCAACATGAACTAAACATCCGTGAACTCTGATATCGTTTTCACGCCCCAATATCATTAGCAAATAACGGTCGGAATCGCTATCAAAAACCGTTTGAATCTGAATATCTCCATAAGCATAAGGTATTTGAGCATATTCAGTCAGGATTTTTCTGATAATGCGACGATAATTTTCTAAGTTTCCCATTGTACTATCTCCTCATTTTTTTCAGCAAAAACGATTAAAAATACTTGATAATCCGCTCTAATAATTTGACCGAGTGGTTCAGACAATAATTCGCTAAAAACTGATTGTGTAATAGCTAGATAGAGCTTTCGATCGGGTTCAGTTCTAGCTATAACCGAACGGTAAACTAAGTATTGACCCAGCGCATTCTCCAGGTCATTCATGTCTGATGCGCCCACAAAACTTTTGACTTCTACAGCTATCTTCTGTCCAGCCTTCTCAGCACTTAAAATCCGCTCTGCGCCTAAATCGACGTACATATCTTTAATTCCCCATTTTAATCGCAAGGGATCGTGGGTAATTCTCCATCCGTCTTTGATAAGGGCATTTTTGACAACATTATGATACAGGTCTTTGGCTGGCATATTGGAAGAAGTCAATTTTTAATCAATACAATTATATCCTAAAATTTCCGATGATTATGAGGAAATTCTTCTGAATTTTACCATAATATCTCCTCTGCAAAATTCAAGCAATTTCCTCCGCCAAAAGCCGACCATCGCAGCGCTCATATTCATCTTCCAAAAGCCATGAATGAGTCTTATCATAACTTGAACTTGAAAATAGAGACTTATAATTTGCTGATGGATCATAAATACAAAAAGTTCCATTCTTTCCACTCACTAACATCAAAATTCGACGCGGAAAAACAATTGGATCTACCCACAATTCGATAAATTCCCAATCATTAACTTGTTCGGCGAGGTCTGGTGTGTGGGATAACATGATATTCAGTTTACCAAAACCCAACACAAAAAGCGATCGCCCGCCCAACACCAATCCCTCCAGACTTGCTACCCTAAAGATAGTTAAATTTAATCCACAAGCAATTATGAGCGGTACTGTTACATCCCCCAACCTCAACCAGCAGCGGCCACTCACCACGCCATCCGCTGACACTTCGAGTTCCCTGCTGGCCGACTTCATCCAAGAAACACTAGCCCTAACCAAGCGCCTGTTTATTCAATTGCAGCGCCGCCCCTCCACCCTAGTTGCAGGAATTATTCAGCCGCTGATGTGGTTGGTTTTATTCGGAGCTCTGTTTAAAAATGCACCAGCCGGCTTGTTCGGCGAAAGCCAGAATTACGGACAATTTCTTGGCGCAGGCGTAATAGTTTTTACTGCATTTGCAGGCGCGCTGAATGCCGGTTTACCGATTATGTTCGATCGCGAATTCGGATTTCTCAACCGCCTGTTAGTCGCGCCCCTGGCTTCGAGATTTTCCATAGTCCTCGCTTCGGCTATTTTCATCGTCACCCTCAGCTTTATCCAAACAGGCACAATCGTTACGGCGGGAGCCTTTTTGGGTTCGGGATTCCCCGGACTTGCTGGACTGGGCGCGATCGCCCTAATTGTCCTACTATTAGTTTTGGGAGTCACCGGCCTCAGTCTCGGTTTAGCCTTCGCTCTTCCGGGCCACGTAGAATTAATCGCAGTAATTTTTGTTACTAACTTGCCGCTATTATTTGCCAGCACCGCCCTCGCGCCGCTGTCGTTTATGCCAGACTGGCTGCAAGTTGTCGTCACTCTCAATCCTCTCAGTTATGCGATCGAACCCATCCGCTATTTGTACCTCCACAGCGATTGGTCGCTAGCTAGCGTCGTAATGCAAGCTCCTTGGGGTACAGTTACCTTTGGAGGAGCGCTATTAGTCCTGCTGGCGTTTGATTTGGTGGCGCTCCTCAGCATTCAACCCCTGCTGCGGCGCCGGTTTGCTTAGATCGCACGGCGGTTGAAACCGCGTCTACAAAAACCAAGTCCGCCGGACGCCGACTGAAAAAAATAACGTAATTTCAACTGGCTGGTCTTCTTCAACCCGCGGAGGCGGGTTTTGTATGTATAGACGCGGTTTCAACCGCCCGGTCTTCTTAGCAATTGTTTTTTTGAAAGTACAACGAATAAATCATGAACAACAAAACTTCTAAATCGGGCAAATTGATGGTGCGGATTGCTGCAAGTGCGATCGCCACCAGTGCTCTTTTGTCACCTCAAGCAACCTTCGCTCAAGCCAGCGGTTTAAATAATAACAACCCCCAACCGCTGCAAGACTTTCAAACTAAAGACAACACCGACCCTTTTTCCGGCCGCAGCACCGGAGGCGGAATATTTGATTTAATTCACAGATCCAGACTCGGAGGTGGCCGCAGCATCGAAGAATTCAATACTGAACAGCGCCAAAATTTGAACGACGCCGCCGCCGATTTTCGCAACAAACAGCGCCAAATGCTGGAAAAACAAGCAGCACCTGCACCGGGGGCGGCACCTACAGAAATTACTGCCCCCGCCCCTTAAATTTACAACTGTTGTTTGCTCATTTCCTAGTCCGCGAAGGCGGACTTCGTTTGACTTGCGACAGCGATTTCAATCCCCCAATCTGCTTTGTTTGACTCGCGACAGCGATTTCAATCGCCCAATTTGCTTTAACTAACAAACCCCCCAAACACCGCCATACCGTAGTATTTCCAAGGAACTGCCACAGTCTCAAATCCAGCATTTGCCAGCATTTCCAACTGTGCCGCAACTGTCGCTAGGCGATCGGGATTAGAATAGCCGTAAGACACACTCGTCCCCACACCAGCACGAATTGTGGCTAAAGTTTCCCCCTGACTTAGCGCCCAATCTTCTCGCGCCGCTTGATAAATATCCTTCATTACTGCTGATTCTGCCAAAACAGGATCGGCATTCCAAAAACAGCCACCAGCATTTAAACTTTCGCGAATCCGTTGAAACAACTTCAACTTCATTTCGTCCTCAAGATGGTGAATTGCCAGAGATGAAATAGCAGCATTAAACTTATCCCCCAAACCTAAAACATTTGGATTGTTCGCCCATTCTCCAAAATCCAATTCTATGCCAGTCCACCGCGCTGCGTATCCGGCCGACTCTATTTTGGTGCGGGCAAAATCAAGCATTCGCGGCGAATAATCCACAGCAAATATTTCCGCAGACGGGTAGCATTGCAGAACTTTTAAACTCAGTTCCCCCGTACCGCAGCCGAGTTCTAAAATGCGGTGGTTGTTGCTAGCAATGCAGCCAACTAATACATCCAGCATTTCGTCATATTTAGGTAAAAGTCGCCGAATGCCCGTATCAAAATCCGCAGTGTTGACAAAAACTTCTCCCGGAAAAATTTCATTGCGTGCAGGTGAGACAGTAGAGTCAGAATTCACGATCGCCAATTAGAGACTACAATCGTCATCCTAACCGAAATAGAGCAAAAAGTGCATGAAGTAGGGAAACGGCACGGCGCCGTGTGCTTACCGATATTTTATTTCATTTAGATTAAAAAATATATAAAGTTATGCGTACTGTTACGGACAAGGGAAACACTCGCGGTAAACAAGAATTAACCATCCCTTGCACTATCGAGTCTTGCTTTACAGCAAAACACTCTGAAAAAGCAGTGTTATGTTAGTAGTGCATAAAATTAAATCAATATCGAACCTCACATTTGAGGATAGCATGGACAAATTGATTTCTCGCAGTCTGGCTGCCATCAACCAATTAATTTACAAGCGAATTCTGCTTCTGATGACAATTTTATTTTGTGTAGGCGTAGGAGTAGCGATGGCAAATATGTCTCGTCTTTCCTCTACCCTAATACAAGCGCAAGCCCTCCAAAATGCTACACTTTACGCCCAAGCTATTAAAGAAGCCCGCACCCTTTACAGTTCTGATGTTATCAGTCCTCTCAACACAAAGAAAGCGATTAACTTTACCCACGACTACAACCCAATATCAACAAAAGTAACAGTTCCCGTACCTGCCACCTTCTTAATAGAACTCGGCAACCAGATTACCAACAAAAATCCCGAAGTATCAGTTCGTCTCTACAGCGACTACCCGTTTCCCTGGCGGCGAGAAGAAGGTGGTGCCCGAGACGATTTTGAGCGTCAAGCTATTACCTATTTGATGCAAAATCCAACCGGACAATTTTTCCGCACTGAGGATTTTCGCGGTAAGCCCGCATTTCGATATGCCCAGGCAGATCGTCTCCTTCCTAGTTGCGTTAACTGTCACAACACTAACCGCGATAGTCCTAAAAAAGACTGGAAAGTGGGAGATGTGCGCGGGATATTAGAAATTACTCAACCTCTAGAAACCATTACTCAAAAAACTAGAAGCGGACTGAAAGACCTGTTTTTACTGTTAGCAGGACTTTCAACTTTAGGCATCGCAGGATTAACTTTAGCTCTCAGCAGGTTGCGCCAAAATGCTAAACAATTAGAACAACGGGTCAGGGAACGCACGGCACAATTGCAAGAAACTAATGTAGAATTGTTGAAAGAACAAGAAAAAAGCGATCGCCTGCTGCTCAATATTTTACCCGAATCCATTGCTGCCAAGCTAAAAGACGGTCAAAGCAGCATTGCTGACGGCTTCGCCGAAGTCACGATTTTGTTTGCCGATATCGTCGGCTTTACCGTGCTTTCAGCGCAAATATCTCCCGAAGAACTGCTAGTTTTTCTCAACGAAATTTTTTCGGCCTTCGATAATTTGACAGAAAAGTATGGCTTGGAAAAAATCAAAACAATAGGAGATGCTTACATGGTAGTCGGAGGTTTGCCAACTCCCAGCACCAACCACGCCGAAAGCATTGCGGAAATGGCTTTAGATATGCAGGAGGAATTAGCGAAATTTAATGCCAAACATCATTCAGGAATTAACATTCGGATCGGCATCAATACCGGGCCTGCGATTGCGGGAGTTATTGGTACCAAAAAATTCATTTACGACCTCTGGGGCGATGCCGTCAATACAGCAGCCCGCATGGAATCCCACGGAATTGCAGGCGCGATTCAAGTCACAAAATCAACTTACGATATCTTGCAAAATAAGTATCTGTTTGAAGACAGAGGAATTATCCATGTCAAAGGCAAGGGTGATATGAATACTTATTTACTTGTATCCCGATTAGTTAGTGTAGTTTCGGTTTAATTTGTTTATTATATTATTAAGGAGCTAGCCAATACGCTTGGGATCGGAAGACCGGGCGGTTGAAACCGCTTCTACACAAAAAAACCCGCCTCCGCAGGTTGAAGAGCGGGCGGTTAAAATTACGCTATCTTCTTTCTTCAGTCCGCGGAGGCGGACTTCGTTTGTGTAGGCGCGGTTTCAACCGCCGTCCTATCTTGGTTGAAAAACCCAAAATTTATTACAAGAAACCCAGTTTCTTTTCCTATGTCCTAAATTAGCCCTTTGCAGAAGACTAAATTTTATGTCAGCGCACATTTTATCATTCTTGGAGTTTTTCAAATCTCGCTTGTCTAGACAAATAGCTTTGTGGGTGTTTGCTAGTATTCTTGTGATAGAGGGAATTATTTTAGTTCCCTCTTATTTTCGGCGCGAAAATGAACTTTTAAATCAACTGGAACAGGTATCTCACGCGACTGTTGAGGCTCTAGAGGTTTTGCTAAAACAAGATATTTACGATCGTACTGTCTTTGAAGAAGAAGTCAAAAATATTACTAAGGATTCTCAAGTAGTATTAGGACTATCTATTTACCAATTTGACGACCAGCTAATATATCAACTTGGTGAAGCACCCAAAATTGATTTGGATGAACTAAAACTTGCTCGTATAATTCGCCAGAAAACTTTCGATGGCAAGCGCTACGATATTGCTTGGACAGAGCGACATTTGGGAGGAGATTATACGTTAATTGTTCGGCATGATGCTTCTACTGTTCAACCAGAACTATACGCATTTATAGGGCGTGTTGCTATTTTAGTTATTATTATATCAGCCTTTGTCACTTCTGTAACTATGCTGTTTTTAGGGGTGACAGTAATTGCACCAATCTTGAGATTGCGCGATGATTTGATCGCTGCGGGAGTAGCTTTGAGCAAAGATCGAGAAAAACCTGATTTCTACTCTCTCTCTGTCAAGCGCGATGACGAGTTGGGAGAAGTTATGGTCGCCTTCAATCAAATGTTTCAACGAGTTTACAAGGAAATTGCACAGCGGAAACAAGCTGAGGAAATATTGCGCGCCGAACAAGAAAAGTCGGAACGTTTACTGCTAAATATTTTACCTGAAATGATTGCCGATCGCCTAAAACAAGGTCAGATAAATATCGCAGATGGATTTGCTGAGGTGACGGTGCTGTTTGCGGACATTGTGGGCTTTACCGAAATATCCTCTCGCACGTCTCCAGCAGAATTAGTCGAACTGCTGAACAAAATATTTTCAGCTTTCGATTGCTTAAGCGAGAAATACGGCTTGGAAAAGATTAAGACAATCGGTGACAATTATATGGTAGCAGGCGGTTTGCCACTTCCATCTACAAATCATGCAGAATGTATTGCCGAAATGGCGATGGAAATGCAGCAAGAAATTATGAAATTTCGCGACGAATCCGATATACCTCTCAGTATCCGCATTGGAATTAATAGCGGGCCTGTGGTAGCCGGTGTCATCGGTACTAAAAAGTTTATTTACGACTTGTGGGGAGATGCTGTAAATACAGCAAGCCGCATGGAATCCCAGGGACTCCCTGGTAAAATTCAGGTTAGCGGCTCAACTTATGAATTGCTGCGCGATCGGTATGTGTTGGAAAAACGCGGTAAAATCAATGTTAAAGGAAAAGGAGCAATGACGACTTATTTGCTGATTGGCAGAAAAAATTTAACTGACAAATTCAACTATCGCCCGGGAATACCGGATCTGGCGGTAGACGTTTCAGCGCCCCCGCCCCCCAACACTAAACTAGATTTTTTTTAACGAACCGCGAAGGCGCAAAGGACACGAAGAAAGGAAGAAAAGAGAAGAAGAAAGAAGAGAAGATAAAGGGTTCACAATTGAGTTACAATTGCTTTAAAATGCAGGTTGATATTAGTGGCAGGGGTAAAAATGACTGCGAAGCAGGAACATAATTCTTCAACTTCACCAATTTGGCAGCCCTTCACGCAAATGAAAACTGCTCCGGCGCCGCTGAAGGTAATTAGCGGCAAAGGATCGCTGCTGGAATTAGAAGATGGGCGGCTAATTCTTGACTGTATTTCTAGTTGGTGGGTGACGATTCACGGGCACAGCCATCCTGTTCTGGCTGAGGCTCTTTACGAACAAGCCAAAAAGTTAGAACACGTAATCTTTGCGGGATTTACTCACGAACCTGCACAGAAACTTGCTGACAAGTTGATAACTCATACGCCTGATTCTTTGACGCGGATTTTCTTTTCTGATAATGGTTCGACTGCTGTTGAAGTTGCTCTGAAAATGGCGTTTCAATATTGGCTAAATCTCGGAGAAACTAACCGCACTAGCTTTATTGGTTTTGAGGGAGGTTATCACGGCGATACTGTGGGCGCGATGTCTGCGGGTAGAAGTTCGCTGTGGTGGGAACCTTTTGCGCCTTTAATGTTTGCTGGGGATGTTGTGCCTTTTCCTGCGACTTTTGATGGCGATGATGAGGTGGAAAGCAAGGAGGCGGCGAGTTTGGAGAAACTTGAGTCTTTGTTGAAGCATGGGAAGGGGTATGCGGGAATTTTTATCGAACCTTTGGTGCAAGGTTCTGCGGGTATGCGAATGTGTCGCCCTGAGTTTTTGCGGGCGATCGCACAAATGGCCCGCCAGTTTAATGTATTGTTGATTTACGATGAGGTGATGACTGGTTTTGGGCGCACGGGCGAACTGTTTGCTTCTGTTAAATCTGACACTGCACCGGATATCCTGTGTTTGTCTAAGGGATTGTCTGGCGGCTGCTTGCCAATTGCTGTCACAATGGCATCGGAGCATATTTATCAAGCTTTTTGGCGAGATGAATCGGACAAAGCTTTTTATCACGGTCATTCTTATACCGGAAATCCCTTAGCTTGTGCGGTGAGTGTAGCATCCCTGGAGCTTTTGGAGCAAAACCCAAATGCCTATCAAGGAATGGAAAAACTGCACCGCAAATACCTGAATCAATGGCTGATAGATCATCCTAAACTCGAACGGATTCGGACTTGCGGCACTATCGCAGCAATGGATGTGAAAACGGAAAGCGTTTCCGGTTATTTTAATGACATCGCCCCTGTATTGAAAGCCAGATTTCTGGAAGCGGGGTTTTTGCTCCGCCCCTTGGGAAATACGCTTTACTTGATGCCTCCCTATTGCATTTCTCCTGATGAACTAGAATCGATTTATCGGGTAATTCGTCAGGTTTTGGATACTCTGTAAACCCTTAAATTTTAGTAATGAATTTACCCAATTGGAACGATTTGGCTGATGACTCGCTGGCGGGAAAATGTCTCTCTCGCGAGCAATCTTTGGCTGTATTGCGCGCGCCGGATGAGGTTTTGCTGGAACAACTAAACGCAGCTTATCGGGTGCGCCACCACTACTGGGGAAACCGCGTCAGGTTGCACTATTTGTTAAACGCTCAAAGTGGTCTTTGTCCTGAAGATTGCCATTATTGTTCTCAGTCGAAAATTTCGAGTGCGGAAATAGAAAAGTATCCGCTGTTAGCTAAGGAAAAAATTCTGGATGCAGCCCAACGCGCAGCAGATTTAAAAGCTGGTACGTTTTGTTTGGTGATTTCTGGCCGCCAACCAAGTGCATCTACTTTCGATCGCGTTTTGGATGCTGTAGAAACGGTCAAGGCTAATCATAACCTAAAAATTTGTGCTTGTTTGGGGTTGTTGACCGAGGAGCAAACTCACCGTTTAGCTAAGGCGGGAGTCGATCGCGTAAACCACAATCTCAACACTTCCGAATCGTACCACACGGACATCTGCACAACTCACACTTTTGGCGATCGCGTGGAAACAGTCGAAAACGTCAAAGCAGCCGGAATCACAACTTGTTCCGGCGGAATTTTGGGGATGGGCGAATCGGATGACGATGCGATCGATTTGGCGCTGTCGCTGCGGAATTTGGGCGTTACGAGCGTACCGGTCAACTTTTTCATTCCGATTCCCGGAACGCCCTTTGCGGACGTTAATCGCTTAAATCCGCGCCAATGTTTGCGGATTCTCTGCTTGTTCCGATTTTTGCTTCCCAGCCAAGAAATTCGGATTGCTGGGGGACGGGAGGTGCATTTGCGATCGATGCAACCTCTGGGACTTTACCCTGCTAATTCGATCTTTGTGGGCGATTATCTCACAACTCCCGGACAAAGCGCCAATCAAGATTGGGATATGATTCGAGATGCAGGATTTGCGATCGAATCTCCCGAAGATCGGGGATTTGCGATCGAATTTTCCGAAGATAAGACGGCGGTTGAAACCGCGTCTACACAAACGATGTCCGCCTCCGCGGACTAAAGAAGATCACCTAATTTTTACCGCCAATTCTTCAACCCGCGGAGGCGGGTTTTGTCTTTGTAGACGCGAATTTCATTCGCCCGGTCTTTTTGAATGAATCAATTTTAAATCATACAAGAGGGGGAATTGTGGACAAACGCGAAGAAATTACGATCGCAGAATACCAGACAACCGCCGAATCTTTCCGAGAAGGAACATGGCATCACGACGTATCCCAAAATCGATCCGCACTAACCGCTGCCATGCCCCGCAACCCCGGTAAAATACTCGATATAGGATGCGGGCCAGGACGAGATTTAGTAGCATTCAAGAGCCAAGGACATACCGTTGTAGGCTTAGATGCAACTCCAGCTTTTGTACAAATAGCCAAGAAGTTATCCGGCTGCGAAGTTTTGCAGCAATCTTTTCTTGAACTCGACTTACCAAAGGCTGAATTTGACGGTATTTTTGCCAATGCTTCCCTAATTCACGTTCCCAGCGACAACATGGTGAAAGTGCTGCAAGATTTGCACAAAACCTTAGTTATTAGCGGTGCAATTGTCATGTCAATGTGTCGGGGAAATTGGGAAGGCTACGACGAGAGACCGACAGGAAAACGCTATACTGCGGGATGGGAATACGAAACTTTAGCACCTTGTTTGGAACAAGCAGGATTTGCCATTGTCAGCCACTACTACCGCCCTCCCGGTTTGCCGCGCGAAGCTCAATCTTGGGTAGTAATCGTAGGCAAAAAAATCTAACCAAAAGGCAATACTGGCGATTGCGAATCATTCCCCTCTCTTCCTCTGCGCCCTCTGCGCCCTCTGCGGTTAAAAAAAACAAAACTCACCAATTAAGCGAGAATTGTTGTATAATAACCCACAGTCAAAAAACTAACTCCTTCCCAACTTAAAACAAGATTAAAATGACAGAGAAATTGCATATCTTTTTAGCGGGTGCTAGTCGAGGCGTTGGCTTAGAAATCGCCAAATGTCTGGTAGCACAAAATATACAAGTAACTGCACTTTTGCGATCGCCCAACCACCGCACCGAATTAGAAGCAATGGGCATCAAAGTCATGACAGGCGATGCTTTGGATACAGCGGCTGTGGAAGCTGCGATGGCTGGAGGCGCACCAATCAATGCCGCAATCAGCACCATTGGCGGCTTGCCAAAAGATGGGGAAAGAGCCGATTATTTGGGAAACAAAAACTTGATTGATGCTGCTGTCAAAGCGGGCGTACAAAAATTTATTTTAGTTTCATCCATCGGTAGCGGTAACACTGCTGCGGCTTTACCACCGCAAGCTTTAGAAACGTTGCGCCCGGTATTACTTGAAAAGGAAAAAGCCGAAAATCATTTAATCGCAAGCGGGATGATTTATACTGTAATTCGTCCGGGCGGATTGAAATCGGAACCTGCGACGGGCAATGGTGTGTTAACAGAAGATTGTCGAGTTGCGGGAACGATTCACCGGGCGGATGTAGCGCAGTTAGTTTGTCAGTGTTTAGTTTCGGATGCTGCTAATAATAAAGTTTTGTCGGCAGTTGACAAACAAATGGTTTATGGGAATCTCGAATATGAGGTATTAAATTTCTAGGGGCGGGCTAGAAGCCCACCCCACAAGATAATTCATTGCTTGTGGAACAGGCATCTTGCCTGTTCAAAAAAATTCTGGGCGGGCTAGAAGCCCACCCCA
>NZ_JAEQCX010000045.1:0-58319 GCF_020738035.1 Microcoleus sp. PH2017_28_MFU_U_A | reverse complement strand
GAAGCCCACCCCACAAGATAATTCATTGCTTGTGGAACAGGCATCTTGCCTGTTCAAAAAAATTCTGGGCGGGCTAGAAGCCCACCCCACAAGATAATTTACTGCTTGTGGAACAGGCATCTTGCCTGTTCAAAAAAATTCTGCCTGATTTGAGTAAAATCCGATCGCACTCAAGAATCAAAAGGTTTAATCAACGATCGCCCGTTAGCGAAGCCCTCAAAGACGATCGCCCAATCCAACACCAAACCTGCGATCGCAAACAATACCACACTCTCGACCCCAACCACCGCAAACGGTAATAACTCCTGCAAACCCGGCATTTTCCCCGCCTCAAAAGACAATTCAGCATCCAACTGTCCAAAAGCCCGCACCAACCCAAAAGCCAACACCACCCCAGATTTAAGCTGCCGGTTAGTATCGCAGCGAATCGCATAGCGGTAAGTCACGCCGAACAAAAAACCGCCCAAAAATGCCATCAATCCTTTGAATCCAAAATTTAGGCCAAATTCCCTGACCTGCAAACCCGCCAGAGCATCCCACCTCTGGGCTAAGATTAAGCTGTTAACAAGGGCGATCGACCCAAAAGCCAGCAAACAAGAAAAAGCAGCAACACTCGCTGCTTTCAAAGATTCTACCCGCTCAGCGGGACTAAAATTTGACGAGTCCTTCACAGCGCCCTCATTTCAAAAATAGCTCAAATTGACTTATGATAAGCTTTGGAGTCACTTTGTACAGTTTGTTCAATAAATAGCTATGGATATTTTGTCACTCGGTTGGGTTTCGGTGCTAGTTTTGTTCTCCTTCTCAATTTCAATGGTAATTTGGGGCCGCAACGGTTTCTAAATTCCAGAATAGCTGGCGGGGCAGGCTTTTTAACTGCCCTGCATTTTTTTTTAATCCTATTTAAGCAAATACGCTTGGGTTAAAACTGTTTATTCCTCGGAGATCCCCCTAAATCCCCCTTAAAAAGGGGGACTTCGCAGCACCTTCTTGTTCCCCCCTTTTTAAGGGGGGCTAGGGGGGATCAGCCTTATCTAAAGCCTATTGCTATTTAAGCAAATCAAAATAACAGGACTTACAAAAATGACTGCCAAAAAAATCTTAATGCTAGTCGGCGACTTTGTAGAAGACTACGAAGTAATGGTTCCATTCCAAGCATTGCAAATGGTAGGTCACACCGTCCATGCAGTCTGCCCCGACAAAGCCGCAGGTCAAACAATTCGCACCGCAATTCATGACTTTGAAGGCGATCAAACCTACAGCGAAAAACCCGGTCACAACTTTACTTTAAACGCAACTTTTGACGAAATTAACGCCGCAGACTACGACGCTTTGATTATCCCTGGAGGACGATCGCCAGAATACATCCGCCTCAATGAACAAGTGCTGCAAATTACCCGCTACTTTGCCAACAGCAAAAAGCCGATCGCATCTATTTGTCACGGATTGCAAGTCCTCACCGCCGCCGGCGTACTCGAAGGCAAACGCTGCACCGCATATCCAGCTTGCAGCCCCGACATACTCCGGGCCGGTGGCAAATATACCGAAGTTCCCGTTACCGAAGCCGTAGTCGATGGCAATTTAGTCACAGCCCCCGCATGGCCTGCACATCCTAACTGGCTGGCTGAATTTCTCAAAGTTTTGGGAACTAAAATCGAACATTCAGATAGTCATTAGTTATTGGTTATTAGTTATTAGTTATTGGTTATTGGTTATTGGTTATTGGTTATTAGTTATTGAGTTGTTAGTCACATGAAAAATTTTGCAGTCAAAGTTAAACCTAATTCCAAACAGCAAAGCATCCAAGAGCAACCAGACGGCAGCCTGACAGTACACCTCAAATCCCCGCCCGTGGATGGAAAAGCCAATAAGCAGAGTTAATCGTGCTGTTGGCGAAAAAGTTTAAAGTGCCCAAATCGGCGATCGCAATTAAATCCGGTCTTTCCTCCCGCAATAAACTTGTCGAAGTTCCGATTTAACCAATCTTTAGATAGATATCTAAATCTTTCTCAAGATAGATTAAGACTCAGCTTTTAATTTATACAGTAGTAGTTGTAAGGTTAGGAGAAAAAATTATGACCATTGAAAATAGAGTCGAAGCAACTGCCAAGAATATTGAAGGCAAAATTCAAGAAGCTGTGAGCGAAGTTACAGGCAACCAGAAAGATAAATTAGAAGGTCAAGCCAAGCAGGACGAAGCATCAGCAATTCACATGAAAGAAGACCTCAAAGATAAAGCCAAAGAGATTGTAGACCGAGCATAAAGTATTTCCTCCTACAAGTTTCCTGCCTACTAAATCCCGCAAACAACATATCATTTGCGGGATTTTTTTTAGAGATACTTTTTGTAGATTAGAAAAATCATTGCTGGCAAAATCTATCGGCTAACTGCCCCTACAGATTCTACTAACTCGTAATGTAAAAGCATTAATTTTGTAGCGAGGATTGTTTCCATTGCATAAGTTGTGCCATCTTGTTGAGAAAATTCTACCTCAAAAGCACTGCCATCAAATTCCATCACCACTGTTCCCACTTGTCCTTTATATAATTTAATGATTTGTTTTGTTTCAAAATGGGTTGCTTCTAAATCTTCAGTTAAAGCAACAATATCTAGGTATTTAATTTTTTTCATTGTTTTTACCTCACTTTTTGACGGGATAACAACTTGTCAATCTGGGGAAAGTTTCACCTGAGCGGACGATCCAAGCTGCTAGAATCAGAGATTCACCTACTTCGGTTTTCAGCAAGAATTTCATGTTGTAATGTGTTCCGTATTCATTGTTTTTCTGAATAACAACATCTTCGTTAATAGCAGCTTCTTTTAAAGCCTGTTTGAGCATTTCAGCATTTTCTAGGGTAATGCCTAACTTACTGGCAAACAAAATATAGCGGTTCGAGCTCCCATATGAGGTATGTTGTTGGGCTTGGGCCCTCTTAGTTTAAGGAATGATTGATTGGTGGCAAAATCGATCGGTGAATCTGCCCTTCCTTTTAATGCCAATGTTATAAAAGCCCGATGCCCCATCCCTCCGCTTCGCTCCGCCCAATGCCCTATTCCCTATTCCCAATTCCCAATTCCCCATGCAATAAAAAAGCTAGGGATTCATATCCCTAGCTGGAAACATAGCACAATTAGTTTTTAGAGTTGGCGCGGGCGATGGCTTACGCCCCGCTACGCTACGGCTTTTTCCAAACCGACTCCCACCCGCTGCCACCTAAATTAAATCAGGGTAATATCAGTCGCCGTCAAGCCTGGTCGGCCGTTCAGCAGTGCCAGTTGAATTGGTGCTTGGCCGCCAGCACCGTCTCTGTCGTACAGCAAGCGACCTGTGGAACCTTCGTAAACGAGGACTGCTTGTCCTGGAGTCGCTCCTGCGGGAGTCAGATCGTTGTTGTAAGTCCCGGTTTCCACCTGTAAGAACGCCCTGGAAGAAGGTCGATTCGGCAGACTATTGTCAAATGGTGGCAATAGGAAGGAATCGAAGTTCAATACTAACTTGTCACGGCCGACTTCAAAATCGCCGATTTGGTCTGGGCTGCTACCCAGGCTACCGTTGGCGTTGATCGTGACGCCCTCGCCGAAGTTGTTGTAGTAGAAGCTGTCATTGCCGGCGCCGCCAATCAGCGTGTCTGCACCGGGCCCGCCACCGAGAGAGTCGTTGCCGTCTCCTGCGAGCAAATAGTCGTTCCCAAAGCCGCCCAACAGCGTGTCGTTTCCGCCGCCGGCATTTAAGGTGTCGTCCCCGTCAGATGTCGATCCAGTAGGAAGACTGCCGGGGCCGCCGAACAGTATGTCGTCGCCAGCACCGGTAGTGATGACATCAGTACCGTTGCCGCCAATGATGAAGTTGGAACCTAAGGTATCGGTAATGAGGTTTGTCGATGTGGCACCGGCAAAGTTGACACTGGTGGCGTAGGAGATAAAGTCGTTACCAGCAAAAGAGCCAACCAATCGATCGCGTCTGCTACCAAACACGATCGTGTCACTTCCTTCACCACCGTTCATGAAGTTTGTGACGGTGCCGGTGGTAGTAAGATTAGTGCTGGTGTTGCCAAGTAACAGATCGTCACCCAGGCCGCCGTCAAGAGTAATCAGCGCAGTAGTAGTACCGATCGCAAAAGTGGTGGCATCGATCGTATCGTTGCCATCTCCACCGAAGGCTTGATTAAAGATGCCGCTCAAGCTGTCATTGCCACCGCCACCGATCATGCTATCACTCGCAAAAGCTGCAACGATCGTGTCGTTACCATCTTCGCCATTGAGCAAGTTGCGACCCGCGAAGCCTGGAAATGAACTCGACGCGCCTACGCTGGAAAGTGCAGACACCGTAGAGGACTTGATGAAGTCGTCACCAGCGCCTCCCAATGCCGTATCCTGAGTAGCATAAACCGTGATCGTGTCGTTACCAGCACCGCCGTCCAACAAGTTTTTGCCGGTACCAAAGTCGCCGATACCGCCTAGGAGAGAATCGTTGCCCTCACCGCCGAGCAAAGTGGTTTTCTCAATGCCGATCGTGATGACGCTCGAAGAAAACGGACTCGACTGGGTACTGTTTAGAATGACTAAGGTGTCGTTGTCTAGGTCGCCGGAAAGATAGCTGTTGCTGGCCACACCGTATATTGTGTCGTTGCCTTTACCGCCGATCAGAGTATCTTTCTGATTGATACCTACAATAAAGTCGTCGCCCAAGTCTCCGCGCAGGTAGTTGCTGCCTTGATTGCCACCGGCACTGCCGCCGATGCGAAGACCGAGGTTGTTGCCGCCGCCTGCGATGAAGAAGCCGAGGGAGTCATTGTCCTTGCCACCGTAGAGGGTGTCTCTTCCGAGGGCGCCTCCTAGCATCGTATCTGCACCCTGATTACCAAACATCAGGTTGCCATCGACAGTGCCTTGGAGCAAGTCATCTCCCGCACCGCCCAACAGCGTCGAATTCCGGCTTTGAGCAATTACGGTGTCACTGCCTCCATCGCCCGACAGGAAAACCCGCTCGCGCTGGCCTACTAATGAATCTTCGTCAGGGCCACCGTATAGGCTATCGTTGGGGCCGACGGAAATTAGAGTATCGTTATCGCGTTCGCCAAATATTAAGCTGCCGCCGAGGGTAGAAGTTGTAATTAAATCCCCCCCCGCTCCGGCAAAGATTGTATCCGGGCCCAGTCCCGGAGTGTTTAAATTAGTTTGATCGGAATTGTCAGTTAACGTTGTCATACAGCTTCACTCCTCTACTTGTTGGTCATCGCTTGTGCGACTACAGACACTGCCTAGAACACCGAATGTTTGGATGCCGCTGTAGTTTAACCTGTTTGCCAGCCGCAAGTCTAGCCTACTGGTGTTAACCCTGTCTAGACTTTCTCCCTCGCGGACTTTTTGCTTGTAAGCTTTTATTTTCAATGTCTTCACCCTTTAATAATCCTTGTGCAATGTCTCATGTGCTCACGCTCAAGAAGACGCGGCTCACATTCTTAATGTTCCATTCTGGATTGGCGCTCGGGGATCGCCTCCGGGGAAGGAAATTAAAGATTAACAAGGGTCGATCGGGCGATCGCCAGACAAAGAAAAGTGAGAGATTGGTTACTTGGTTACAACGCTTTGTGGCAATTTCCGGTTTCCCAGGCAGGGCCGTCTTTAAATAATTCTGGCTCGGATTGAACTCCGCACCGCTCTGGGGTCTAAAAGTCTACACCCCGCTTTAGTTCTACGCCCCGATCGCCGTAGTGTTTGTGACAGTATACCTCCGAGTGTACGCTTGCCAAGTCAAAGTAACCATGGGGTTTGTGGCAGCGCCCGGTGATAATGATTTCTGTATCGCGGGGCTTTCGCAGCAGGGCTTCGACGATCGGCTCTACCGGCAGCAGTTCTAAGTCTACTGTTGGATTGAGTTCGTCGAGAATGATCGTTTTATACCAGCCGCTGGCGATCGCCGTTTTGGCGATTTCCCAGCCGCGTTCTGCCTCGATGCAATCTAACTCTTGCTGTTGCCCCCGCCAAACTATAGCATCTCGGCCACACCGCTGGTGGTCTACTAACTGGGGGTAACTTTGCCGCAAAGCTGCGATCGCCGCATCTTCTGTATAGCCACTACCACCTTTGAGCCATTGTACAATTAAGACGCGGTGAGATTGGTCTTGGCTGATACCCTTACCTATTGCCTGCAAAGCTTTCCCCAATGCGCTCGTAGATTTGCCTTTGCCCGCTCCTGTGTATATTTCGATACCTGAAATATTGTGTTCGGCCGCTGCGGGGTGATAGTGGGGCTTCATTTCTGAGTGCAAGTCGGCAATATCCAGCAAAGCTTCGGGGGCCGCTCGGCCAGTGGCGATTACTTCTAAATATTCTGGTTTGTTTTTGAGGGTTTGGACTACTTCGTCCACTGGCAGCAAACCCAAGTCCAATACGGGGTTTAGTTCATCTAGAACTACTACAGAATAAAGCTCGCTGGCGATCGCTCCTTTGGCGATATCCCAGCCTCGCTGGGCTTCTGTGCGATCGAAGCGGGTGATTGCTTCGGCCCCAAAATATTCGGCTCTGCCGGTACGCACTTGATCGATCAAGTGGGGAAATGCCCGTTGCAGGGCTTCTATTGCCCCGTCTTCGTCGTAGGAGCGGCCGGGCCCTTTCAAAAATCGCAGCAACAAGACTCGCGTGGGCGAGTCAGAATTAATACCCAGCCCGATCGAGCGCAACACTACTCCCAAAGCTGCCTGAGACTTGCCTTTACCAGCGCCGTCGTAGACGTGAATCTGACCCGCGATGCGTTCTGAGCGAGATGACGCTGTCCGAATACCAATGCCATTCCTTACCATAATCCGCAGTTATTTGAGTCTGTCTCGGGGTGGGTATCCGATCGCACCCATTGAATGTTTAATATTTCCATTCTGTTGGCGGATCTCAACAGATTATAGGATAGAACCTAAACCACTTGATGTTCAGAAGGGCGATCGAAGAGGATTAGGGGCTAAAACCTACGCTCTAGATTATTCCGCTTCTGATGTACAATTAAAATCTAACACGGGCTGATATACCTGAATGCTTATGATTGCGAGTGTTTTCCCATTTCGGACTGTTTTGGTGCAAATTTTAATGATGTTTTTGGCGATCGCGATCGAATCGTGGTTTCTGCAAAAACTACTGAAACTCGGCCCCAAAACCAGCGTTGAATATACAGCCATCCTCAATCTCGCTTGCACTTGCGTGGGTTGGTTAGTTTTCTTCGGCATTGAAAGCGTTATTTCCAAAGAATGGCGAGAAGAACTTATCGGTTATATTTTATTAGGCGGAGGTCAGAATACTTACTCTGCAATAACTGCGATTGCCCTCTCGGTATTGGCAATCACTTTTCTCGCCAAATGGCAGGGACTAGAATTCATAGAGAACATGGTTTCTGGTAACAAAAAAGCTTCCAAACCTCAGTTTTTGGGGCCGCCAACTCTCAGCCGCCGTCCTCCCAAAAAAACTTTTCGAGTAACTACCCAGTTTGGGGCAGTTTTAATCGCCCACACTGTTAGCAATTTCGTTATTTTAACCGTATTGTTTTTGCAAAGCGTCAATTGAAATCTATGATGAAGCAATTTTTGGATGTGACTCAGCAACTCACGAAGCTGACTAACAACCTTTGGGAAACCAATAAAAAATTTCAAAAGGCGATAATTCCGCCTAAAGTTGTCCACTGGAAGACGCCTTTACTGCTCAGCATATTTTTAGCTTTGCTGACGGTGGCGGCAATCACAGACTGGCCGACAAGAACTCTGATGTTTGATATGAGCTGGTTATTTTTTACACTGTCAATGGGTTTGCTGACCAGCCAGCAACCTTTTACGATTAAAAAAGTAAGTCTGAGTCCGTGGGTGACCAGCATCTTAATTGGCTTGTGGTTGCTGATCCGATTGCCGTCAGATAGGAAGGAAATAGCATGGATATCCGGCCCAATTATAGCAGTAATAATTTTGGGTGTAATAGAGATTTGGAATAGCGAGTCAAAACGGGAAGGTATCAGATCGTTAGTGCGGCCTCAGTTTTTGATGATTACTCTCATTCACCTGCTGATTTCCTGTTGGTTTGGATTTCACTTTTTAATTCAAGGTTGGATAGAACAATATCCGAGCGTTTTATCGCAGGATTTGAGGAAAAGCGATTATGTGGTGACATTTCAACAGCCAACTATTAATCGCTCCCGAGGAGTGGTCATCCTCAATGCAATGGATCGATACCTGCAAAATGAAGCTCGCACAAAACCGTGGGCGCAGGTAGAACAAATGTTAATAGATATTGACAACGAGCGATTTTTTCTGAAGAATCAAGCGTTAAAAACAATTCGGGTAGTCCCAGAAGATGCGAGCTGGGAGGTCAAAACTTCGATCGTCCAAGGAGAGTCCCGCTATCAGTTACAGATGCAGGCAACTTGGCTGGGGCTGGTGTTTAGACCCGAAATATATTCGTTGACCAAATCTTGCGAGGTGATCGATGTAGGCAATAGAGCGACTGTAACCTGCGACACTACCAAACCCTCTAAACCTGGACTGAAAAAAGATGGAACTTCGGGAGACAGTCAAGTTTGAGCTTGTCTCTGGCCGTTAGGAGAGGGGGAGATAAGGGAGATGGGAGAGGGGGAGAGGGGGAGAGGTGTAGAGGTGTAGGTTTTCCACTGGCAAAACCCAGCAAATCTAGACATTGCAAAGGTTTTGGGCTTTGGCTTGGCGGGAATCTCAAACTCTTATGGGATAAGGCTTTTACCAAAAAACCTACACCCGTCGGGATGGGAAGAGGGGGAGATGGGAAAAATCCTCTTTCTTCACCCTTGACTTCTACCCTCAACATCCATCCGTTACATCCGTTAAAAAATCCGTTGCCGAACTTCCCTCTTCCTTGCACTAAAATATGGCTAAAGTTGACTGCGGGTTAATAACTAGATGAATTTGAGAAGAATCTTGACAGTCGCGACTAATGTATATTGGGAAGTAATTCGCGATCGCATCCTTTACTTAATTATTATTTTTGCTCTGTTGATGGGAGCCTCGGTGCGCTTGATACCGGAATTGGCAGCGACAACCGAAAATAAAATTATCTTAGATATTGGTTTGGCTGCGATGAGCATCCTGGGTATAATTGTCACAGTCTTTGTGGCTACCGGACTGGTCAACAAAGAAATTGAAAAGCGGACTGTTTACCTGTTAGTTGCCAAGCCGATAAGCCGGGCTGAGTTAATTGTGGGCAAGCACTTAGGGATGTCGGCGGTGCTATTCGTTCTGGTAGCAGCAATGACTGTTATCTATCTGGTTATTCTGAGTTTGAGTCGCATTCCTTACCCTTTGGGCAGCATTTTAATCGCTTCGCTGTTCGTGTGGTTTGAGCTGTGCCTCATGGCCGGTGTGGGGATTTTATTTGGAGTTTTTAGCAGTTCGCTGCTGGCTACTTTACTGACATTTAGCGTTTATTTGATGGGACACTCGACGCGGGATTTAGTGGCTTTTGGCAAGTTAACTAAAAATCCTGGCATTGAACAATTGATGATGGGACTTTATCTAGTTTTGCCTGATTTAGCCCGGTTCAATTTGAGAAATGATGCTGTTTACGGACAAGTACCTTACTTGGCGGGTTTGATTACAGATGCGGGCTATGGTTTGCTGTATGTGGTGCTGCTGCTGTCAATTGCGATCGCCATATTTTCGCGTCGAGAATTTTAAAATATAGATTCCGCATTGTCAGCGGTAATTGTTTGCTGGAAGAGTCCTCGCTGCAAACGAATTTGATTGTGGAATTAGCACGCTAAGATATAGAGAAGGTTGTCGATCGCCAATCTCGACTAAAAGTCAAACTTTTATTGGTAAAATGAGGTGACTTATGACTGCTGTAATTCACAAACCGATATCGCAGCTAAAAATTACCTGGCCGCTGCTTCCCGATGATTTTATTCTACCAGATGACCCCGTGGAAAATATAGAACATCCTTTAATCTCTAACGGTTTGCGCCAGTCTGTAGTGGATTCCCCGGAACTAATCCAAGATGCACTCATAGTTTCTAATTTTGCTTTGTGTGCTGCTGTGGACGATCGCACTATTTGCAAAGCCCCAGACTGGATGTACGTGCAACCGGTTCAACCTTGGCCTCACAGCTATCCCCGCCGCAGTTACACGCCTCATACCGAAGGAACAGTGCCTTTTGTAGTGATGGAATTTCTCTCAGCTACTTACGGCGATGAATACTCCGTCGAACACACAGAAGAAATCGGCAAGTGGTTCTTTTACGAACAAGTAATCAAAGTTCCTCGCTATGTCATTTTTCGGCCGCATACAGGCAGAATAGAAGTTTATGCGCTGGAATCCGATCGCTACAACAATCAAGATCCTGATGAAAATGGGCGTTATTTGATACCTGGATTAAATCTATTTTTGGGAGTTTGGGTGGGAACTCGGGAAGGTAGAACAGGAAATTGGCTGCGCTGGTGGAATGCAGACGGAGAGTTGCTTTTGTGGCCGGAAGAACGGGCAGAAGTAGAACGTCAGCGGGCCGAAGCCGAAAGCCAGCGGGCCGAAGCCGAAAGCCAGCGGGCAGAAGCTGAAAGCCAGCGGGCAGAAGCTGAAAGCCAACGCGCCGAAGCTGAAAGCCAGCGGGCCGATCGCGAACAGCAAGATAAAGAGTCCGCCCAAACGCTGTTGGAACAGGAAAGACAGCGCAATCAAGAACTTTTGGCGCGATTGGCAGCCCTCGGTATCGATCCAGAATAACTAAACCCACCTAAAAAAACAGAATATTTAGATCCCCGACTTCGCAGAAGTTGTTGGGGATCTAATATCGATCGCCTTCTACAGTAATCCCAATTGAAATCATGTTAGTGAAAAAACTCGAAGAATTAAAAGACATTTTCGCGCTGATGGAACGAGCGCTGATTGCCTACTCTGGTGGCATTGACAGCACTTTGGTGGCAAAAATTGCTTTTGACGTGTTGGGCGATCGCGCTTTGGCTGTAACGGCTGTTTCTCCGTCTCTACTGCCAGAGGATTTGGAAGATGCCCGGATTCAAGCCGCAGAAATTGGCATCGCCCACCAGGAAGTCGAAACTCAGGAAATGGCCAATCCTAATTATACTTCTAACCCGGTTAATCGCTGCTATTTTTGCAAAAGTGAACTGCACGATACTTTGAAACCGCTAGCACTTGCCAAGGGTTATCCTTATGTGGTGGATGGGGTGAATGGTGATGATTTAAAGGATTACCGCCCGGGGATTCAGGCTGCAAAGGAACGGGGCGCGCGATCGCCTTTAGCAGAAGTCGGCATGACTAAATTTGAAGTGCGACAGTTAGCAAGAGAATTGGGTTTGCCTTGGTGGGATAAACCGGCTCAACCTTGTTTGAGTTCGCGCTTTCCTTACGGTGAAGAAATCACCGTTGCAAAGTTGCAAAGAGTGGGGCGCGCTGAACGGTATTTGCGGCAGTTGGGGCTGAAAAATCTGCGCGTGCGATCGGATGGAGATACGGCGCGAATTGAATTGCCTGCCCAGGAGATTCGAGAGTTTGTATTAAATGCGGATTTGCCTGCATTGGTGGCGGTGTTTCAGCAGTTTGGTTTTGTGTATGCGACTTTGGATTTGGAGGGATTTCGCAGCGGCAAATTAAATCAGGTTTTGCAACCTGAATTGTTGGGGGCGAAGGCTTGATTAATTATCTTGAAAAAATGTCACTACAACCGTGTGTTCGTCCCGATCGCATTTAACTTGAAAACGGCGCTGAGGATAAAGCGATTTTAGGCGACTTTCCCACATCTGAGCTAATGCTTGTCCCAAATACAATAAATTGTCACTGCTAGCGTTTTGGGCACCGGGGAGAATGTCATCAACGTGCTGGTGGTTCATCACCTGCTCAATTGCAGCGACATCATTCCCTAGCTCGATTTTCCACTGTTCGTAGATTTGACTGTTAAAGGCTTCGGACAAAAAGATGCCGCCTTCATGTTCGACAAAATCTGGCCAGAATAGTTTTGTGAAAGCTATGGCAATTTCAATATTAGCAGATCCAAAAAGATAATCCCAGAGTGAAAAATCATCGCCGTTGGCTTTTTTCCATTGCTGGAAATCGATTAGTTTATCTGCATTCAAGGATATTTGTTTGATGAACATAATTTCTAGGGTATTTCATCCAATCTAGCTGGCCTAACTGTTTTCTCAGCTTGCACATAAATGTCTCCTGCTGAGTTTTGGTTGTGTTTGTATTCAACGGCGTGAGGTGTCGGCACATTTGCATGAGCCCTTCCTGTCAAGTCTACTCGCTTAATTGCCCGTCCACTGTCATCGTAGACGATATAGCTGGTAATGTTCTTGCCATCCATGCGGTACAGTAAGTTTTGGGCACTTGCTCCATCTAGAGGAAATCTCCCGCTGACCTGGGTTCCGACGGCTATCAGGGTGCTAGCGGGGATGCCAACTGTCCAGTCAACTGGTTTAGACATAATATTAGTCCTAAATTATTTTACCATCTCAGTTTGATATATGTAGGGGTATTTGGAAATGTACAGAGTACAATTTATAGAAATTTGCACAAATGCTGACGGCTTGTTAAAGCAATAGCATAAACTGAAGTAGCAGCAAGAGTAGCAAGTTTTATGAAAGTTAAATTTAGATTGATCTGGGCCATCTTGGCTTTCTTGTTGTTCGCTTACATCCCGTTTCGGGTGTTAGCGGGCCCGCCACCTGCGGGAGATACAGTGAGCTCTGCCCTGTGGTGGCAAGTTTTGGTGTACAATCAGGTGCAGCAAATTAAAGACCGGCAATATCAAGGTTGCGTGTGGGGCGATTCTATTTCTTCGGCATTGGGCGATTCTTTGGGAGAAAAAAACTTTAATTTTGCGATCGGCGGAATGAGTTCTGTTTCTCTGCTAGAACAGCTTAAACTTGTAGTGCCCCAGGGGTTTACTTGCAAAAAATCAATTTTGGCGATCGGCACAAATGATGCTATGTACGGCATCAGCGACGAGCAGTTTGTCAGCAATTTGAAACAGGCGATCGCAATTATGCGATCGATCGGCACCAAACAGATTATTCTGATTCCTGCTTTTTACTCAACTCTTGCCGCCAGCTACAATCCTAAATTTGCCGGCACAATTGCCAGAGTTGACGAAATTAATGTTCTCATCGATCAAGTCGCCGCCGACGAAAATATGACCGTGGAATCTAGTGGCATACAAGCCTTATTTAAGGAAAAAGCTCTAAATGGAGATTTAACGATAGACGGCGTTCACCTCAATGCCAAAGGTTTAGATATATACAGAAAAGTTTTGTTAAATATTTTGAATTAAACTTGACAACTCACACTTTATCTGACATAAGAATATCCTGCTAAACTCTTAATTTTAAGTCCGTTTATGCGGACTTGATTTATGTCATTTCAGTGAAGTAGGGTGCGTCATAAAAATGATATTTTTGCTACTTTCCTCACGATCTCATATCGTTTCCGGTTGCATCGGTATTATTTAAACAGTCAACAGTCAACAGTCAACAGTCAACAGTCAACATCATTCCGGTGCAACCGGAATTGATATCACAAGTGAGGCACTACGGCATCAATTGTGTGTCAGAATTAGATTTTTGTCACGATCGACAATTACTAAACTGACGCACCCTAGCGCTAAATATCAAGGAGTAGTAGTTGGCATAATTTGCTGTGGTTGTAGTTGCTGTAGCTGCTGATTTTGCTGCTGTTGAATTTGAAGTTGCCGATCTTGAAGCTCTATCTGCCGCTGTCTGTCTTCGAGTTGCAAGCGTCTGTCTTCAGCTTGCTGCTGTCTGTCTTCAGCTTGCCGCTGTCTTTCTTCACGCTGTAACTCTCTGTCTAGCAGTCTGTCTTGACGTTGCTCTTGTCTGTCTTCTCGTTGTTCTCGAAGCTGTCTGAGTTGATTTCGCCGATCGAAATCTCCTCCCAAAAATAAGTTCTGAAAAGCGTTGATAGTTGTTTGAAACCCAGTAAAAATTCCGCTAACGCTGCTGATTCCACCTGCAACTCCTGTTATCGGCTGCAAGAAAGTGGCAATATTGTCTGCAACCCTAGTATAGCCCGATCGCGCTACGAGAATCACATCGTTGTTTCGGAGAGTTGGGTTATTGTCAGGATTCAGCCCTTGAGCAAAATCGACATTAATAGTGCGGCGAGTAACAGTACCGTTGGGGTTCAAACGCAGCAGTTCCACCTTATCTTTTTTAGCCCGCAATTGATTGAAACTACCCGCAGTCAGCAAAGCTTGGTGGAGGGATGTACTAGGTTTAACCTGTAAAGCTCCGGGCCTGATCACTTCCCCTACAATATTGATGCTGATCGCATTTGGAGAGAAACTTGTACTTCCGAGTTGGGCAACTTCAGCTAAGTCTACAGTAGATGCCGTCGGAATAATGACGCTATCTCCTTCTTGCAGTAAAACATCTTGAGTTGCATCACCTTTTTGCAGCAAATCCCACAGATTTACCGTGATAGTTTGTTCAGTCCCACCTCTGATACGGCGGCGGATTTGGACGCGACGAATGTCTGCTTCTGTGGTGATACCGCCAGCAATTTTGAGCGCTCTAGTGATTGTTGGTAGTCCGACAACGGCTCCTCCTCCTTGTTGTTGTTCAATAGAGACAAAACTCAGATCTGTTTGTTGGTTAGTCGATCGCAAATCCGAAGCAGATACAGTATAAGGCCCCGGCCTGTTGACTTCTCCGACAATTACCACGCCAATTGGTTTAGTAATATCAGCGGAAAAACTAGCACTGGCTCTTTGACGGACTTCTTGGGTATTGAGAGCACTTGCTGTCGGTACAAAAATTGTATCTCCATCTCGGATCGTGACATCTTGGCTCAAATTTCCCGTATCTAAAAAATCCTGCAAATTAACAGTAATAAGTTGTTCTGCTCCGCCTCTGCGGGGACGGCGAATTTGGACATTTCGCATATCTCCTGCGGATGTCACCCCTTTAGCAACTTGCAGCATTTCCATCAAAGTTGGAAATTTTACGCCTCCTCCGGTTCCTTCTCTGCTGGCATTAATTTTGTAGGAACCGGGGCGAGTAACTTCACCGGCAACACCTATATTTAGGGGGCGAGTAACCATCAGAGTCACCGTGACAACGGGAACATTGATGAAGGGTTCGTATCGCTTGGTAATGACGGTAGCGGCTTGTTGCAGCGTCAACCCTTGAATTGAGACGCTGCGAATGATTGGTAGATTGAGGGTTCCGTCAACTAAGACTTGATATTCTTTGCTAAATTCAGGGACGCCGAAGATATCTAAAGCAATGCGATCGCCCGGGCCTAAAGTATAAGCCGCTTCTTGTATCAGCGAACCCGAATTGCCGATCCGTGGGAAACTCGAACCCGGAGGCGGTGGTGGCGGTACTCTCGGCCTGTTTTGGTTCCTAGCGGGTGCAGGATTTCTGATGGCAGGCAACTGAGCTATACTGGGCAGCGAACTGCTCAGCACCAGGAGTGCTGACAAACTAAGACTTGTAGCGGTTTGAACGTTATGTTTCATCTTTCTTTCCTGGTTGCAGTCTGCCATTGAACGATCGCAATGCAAGCTAGTTAATTTTAGTTTATTTTCCGTTCTGTCCAGTGTAGCCTCGCTGCCCTGGAAAATCCAGAGGTGGAATCATAAAATTTGTGCGGCAATCGAGTACCTTCTTTATAAAGAAAGCGTAAAGCTAGCCAAATGTTCTCAAAATTATTTATACATAAGTCGGGATGCAAATCAACCCCCCGAAATAAAAGATCTAGAAAAAACGATCCTTCTTTGATGTAAAATATTAATAATTGTATCTGCGGGACAAAGACAAGTGTCACTAAAATTGGAGAAGGTAATTCCCTGGGGACGCTGCTTGGATGAATACATAGGAATGTTTAGCTTGACATCAAGTGACCTCAAGCGAGCAATTCTAGATTGTGCGGGCGGGCCGGCGAGTTTCAATGCTGAAATGACTCGCCAAGGTAACAAGGTGATTTCTTGCGATCCGGTTTATCAGTTTACGGCGGTGGAAATTGGCGATCGCATCCAAGAAACATATCAAACTGTGATTGACGCTGTTAAGGCCAATGTAGACGGTTACCTGTGGAACAGTTTTGAATCGCCGTACCAGCTAGGCGAAGTGCGGATGAAAGCAATGCAGGAATTTTTAGCAGATTTTCCCTCTGGCTTGGAGCAAGGCCGCTACCTGACTGCTGAGCTGCCTGTTTTGCCCTTCGATAACGGTCAATTTGATTTAGCTTTGTGCAGCCATTTCTTATTTGCTTATTCTCACCTGCTTTCGGAAGAATTTCATCTAGAAGCAATTATGGAAATGTGTCGGGTTGCTAAGGAAGTGCGAGTGTTTCCGCTGTTGCAAAGTTTTAGCGGAGAGGAATCTGAGCATTTAAATCCGATTATTGCCGAATTGAAAAATAGAAATTTTCGTGTGGAAGTTCAAGAGGCTCCCTATGAGTTTCAAAAAGGTGGAAATAAGATGCTGCGAGTTAGGGGACAAATGTAACTTACCGGGCGAATGGAATTCGCGGCTATACAAACCATGTCCGCCTCCGCGGACTCAAAGACAATAGTTACTATATTCATATACCCAGGTCAAAATGCTCAGCAGCGCAGCCTTAAGGAAAACAGGGACAGGGTGGGAATTTGTCAGCGAAGAGGCTTTAGAGGATTTTGTCGAAGCTCATCTGGAGAGTTTGCTAGGCTTGACAGTCATCAAGCGACAATTCACTATCAACGAACAAAGATGCGACATCATCGCAGTTGATGACAATAAAAGTTTAGCAGTGCTGGAGTTGAAAAATGGTGAAGATCGATATATCGTCCAGCAGTTAACTCGTTATTATCATGCTTTGCTAGAGAGCAAACCTTTTGCCAACCAAGTAAACTACGATCCCCCTGTTCGTTTAGTCGCGATTGCGCCTATTTTTCACAGGGATAGTTTTACTGATAGGAAGTACAATCATCTACTTTTACAGTTTTTAGAATTTGCGATAGTTCCTGAGGGGGATAATTTATATCTCCATTTGAAAGATGTAGATACTGGGCATACTTCACAACTAGAGATTACATATCAAGAAATAGAAAGTACGGATAATATACGGAGTCCACCCAGAGAGTTTCGGAATCTACTCAAGAAGTTTATTGATGATGAACAGCAGGTAATCTGGAGAATTCGGGAGAAGATTCTCAGATTTGACACCCGTATACAAGAAATAATTTGCTCTAAAAGCATTAGCTATGGTAAAGGTAAAAGTAAACTATGCGCTCAGATTTGTGTAGATAGAAGAGCTGGGGAAGGTTATATTAGACCAGCACTCATGTTATGGCTACCTCTTTCCCCTTGGATCGATAACTGTAACAGGGTTGGGAGAATGGCAATTTATAACCGAAAGAGGAATGATGCTTTATCCCTGAGCAAAATAGATGAGTATTCTTATCTTCGCCACTGGCCGGTGGGTTCTCGTTATTCTGCTTCTGATTCGCAAGTTCTGACCTGGGATTTAAAACACTATGTAACTGAGATAAGTCAGCAAAATAAAGAATCTAATCCTCTGGATTATTTGGTAAATTTATCCTTGGAAAAATGGCGGGAAACACTTTAAGGTAAAAAATCATATAGCACCCATAATTTCTTGCCAAAATCACCATCCATCTGCGTCTATCTGCGTGCATCAGCGGTTAAAAACTTATATCAATAGCTTGACAAAAAATCAAAATTACCTAATTTTGATATAAATGGACTTACGCATGGGTGGCCAGAAACCGGGTTTTTCCCGAAAATGCTGCGCTGTAGTCCACAGATTAAATAAAAAACCCGGTTTCTTCGATCGCGTGGTGCGTAAGTCTAGATTATATTACATATAGAAACCAAAACATAAAATTCTCATGCCGCAAACAGTCTGGATCGCACGCCACGGAAACCGCATCGACTTCGTAAACCCCGACTGGTTTCTCACCGCAGAACACCGCTACGATCCCCATCTTTCCGAAGACGGTAACATTCAAGCCAAACAACTAGCCAATCGCCTCAAAGGTGAAGAAATTTCTCATATTTTTGCTTCGCCTTTTCTGCGAACTGTCCAAACGGCAAATCACGCGGCAGAAGCTCTGGATTTGTCAATTAAACTAGAGTGGGGACTGTGCGAATGGCTGAATCCTGAATGGATGACCGAAATGCCGGAAACTGAATCTGTCGAGGATTTGTGCAGGCGTTTTCCCAGGATTGATGCTTCTTATAAAGGCGGTATTGCTAATTATCCCGAAACCGGGGAAGCTTGTCTCAAAAGGGCGGGGGAAACTGCTAAACGCCTCGCTGCACAGTTTCCTGAGGATATGTTATTAGTAGGTCACGGTTCGTCGGTTGTGGGAAGTGCGCTGTGGCTGGTGGGCGGTGCTAGGAGGAAAATTAATGCTTCTCTTTGCTGTTTGGTGAAAGTGGTGCGGAATGGGGACGAATGGTCGATCGCACTTAATGGCGATACTTCTCACCTCACGGACACTGAAACCGACATCCGCTTTAATTAAAGTTGAGATTCGTGCAAAAAATCGCATTATATGCTATGTGTACGGGTTGTGCAGTGCACACCCTAGGTTAATCTGGTCTGTGAAAATCTGAGTGCTATCATTTAATGTCGATCGCACATTTTAAATCAAAAATCTTAAATAAGTATGGCAGGACACAGTAAGTGGGCGAATATTAAACGCCAAAAAGCTAGAGTTGATGCTGTTAAAGGCAAGGTTTTTGCCCGAATATCTCGCGAAATTATTGTCGCCGCCCGCAGCGGAGTTCCCGATCCCGCTGGCAATTTTCAACTGCGGACAGCTATTGAAAAAGCCAAGGCGGCGAGTATTCCTAATGAAAACATAGAAAGGGCGATCGCCAAAGGTGCCGGTTTAGCCGGAGGTAGTTCCGAATTAGAAGCCATTCGCTACGAAGGTTACGGCGTTGGCGGCGTGGCGATTCTGATTGAAGCGCTGACAGACAACCGCAACCGCGCGGCGGCTGACTTGCGAGAAGCTTTTAGTAAAAATGGCGGCAACTTGGGCGAAACTGGTTGTGTGGGGTGGATGTTCGACCACAAAGGAGTTTGTACAGTACGCGGCCCCATTGATGAGGAACAATTGTTTGAAGCATCCCTAGAAGCCGAAGCCGAATCCTACGATTTGATATCAATTGATGAGGATACTGAAGGTGCAGAAGTTTTTACAAGTGTGCCTAATTTGGAAAAACTGGCTGATGTTTTGAAACAAACAGGTTTTGCAGTTTTACAGTCAGAGACTCGCTGGATTCCGAGCAATACAGTGGAAATAGACACTCCTGAAAAAGCTCGATCGCTCCTTAAGTTAATGGACGCCTTGGAAGATTTGGACGACGTGCAAAGTGTGACCGCTAATTTTGAAATGACCGATGAATTGATGTCCTCAATTATGATTTAAAATCCCAAGGTTCGTAGTGAGGACTTTAGTCCGCATCAGGTTCGTAGCAAAATTTGAAGGTTACTAGAACAATTACGGCTTTGTCGGAGTATGAAAGTTCGATCGCGAATTATCTGGGAGAAGCAGTCCAGTACCGGATGGGCGATCGGATGCAGTAAGGGGGATTTGTGCGATCGTTTGTCAAGTAGTAAGTTGATATATTGCGGGTCGGTATTTTGGTTCGGGAATGGGTTTTCCCGCAGTTGTTGCAGCTTCCAGCCATGCTGTTTTAGCAATCTGTACTTCCTGCAAAGCTAATTCTGGGGTTTCCCCAAAAGCGGAACAGTATTTTAAGTCGGGAATATCGGCAATATAGCCTTCATCTTCGTTGCTGTAAAAAATATTGATGTGATAGTCTTTCATGGTTGATCATCCTCTATTGTGAGAGCGTATTCCTCGATTATCGCTAAGAATTGACGGACTTGATAGGGTGTCACCTCGCCTTTCTTATTTTGAATGTTAACAATTTCTGGCACTTCAGGATGATTGAATATGTGATGGCTGCCACTGACTCTCGCCAGACTAAAGCCAAAGGCTTCAATCAGTGTCACCATTTCATTAAACTTGATGTTTTTTGACCCAGATAGCACCTTTTCTAAAATTTTACGCTTTTTCATCGCTCGCTCTTGATTGTACCTGGAATTTTAGGGTTTATTGATGCTGCTTGCAATCATAACATTCTTAATCTTGAACTATATCGTGTATTCGTGCTTCGTAAAATCCTTCCTCTTGAAGAAATTGAGTTAATTCCTTAAGTCCTTGGCGACGCTTGACTTTTCGCTGTTCTTGATAAATGATTAAATCCTTCAATTGAATTCGCCGATGGGAACCTACTTTGACACAAGAAATTGCTCCTTCATCTAGCAACTTGACAAGAAATGGTCGCGATACATTCAGGATATCGGCAGCTTGCTGCGTCGTCAGTTCGCGATTGTGAAGAATATCAAGCAAATATAGGGAAAACAAAAGACAAGCATTAAGTAGAACAGCAACTTTAGCCATATTAAAAAGTGAATTAATCCTATTCCTCGTATAAACCAGCTTCCTCAGTCATCTCGATTAGCTGGTCTAATAGTTTACGGCGCTTTCTGTCTCGCTGTTCTTGATAAATGATTAAATCCTTAAATCGAATCCTCCGATCGGAACCTACTTTGATATAAGGAATTGCTTCTTCATCTAGCAACTTGACTAGAAAAGGTCGCGATACATTTAGGATATTAGCAGCTTGTTGTGTTGTTAATTCGCGATTGTGACGAACGATCGAAACAGCCCGATTAGATGCCATCGCCTGCACAGCTTGATGCAGGATGTTGCAGACTGATTCGGGAAGGAGAATCTCTTCTCCGTTACTGGTGACTAATTTTGGCTGTGCGGATTCTCGGCTGAGTATCTGTGCTAATTGTGCTATAGATTCTTGTTCTTTTTCTGGAGGCAAAACAGACTCTGGCGATGCTTTTTGCTTTAACATAGCAAGATGTATTTTGATTGTTTTCTTGACGATAACACTTTTCACGGCGTAAACGCAATATCCGAAATAATCAAAATATTCAAACAGCCTGAAATAATCGTTCTAGCTTCTTAGTTGCGGGCAATGGTTTACCTTCAGCTTGACAACTCTCAATTAGTAACTCCAGTACCTCTCGTGCATTGTAGATAGCTTCTTCATAAGAATCTCCGTGAGTTACCGGCTGCATTACATCCTCAAATTCAGGCAAAAACACGACAAAACATCGATCGCCTTCCGACCATTGGATAACAACTGTATATTTCATGGTTCTGTCTCCTCTGCTTCGATTTGGCAAATTTTCCTCAATTATTTCGTTTTACGCTATCTGTAATCGTTTCCCCAACGTCTGAGGTTCTGGTAGAGGTTTGCCATCTTCTTGATAGAGTTCAATCAATGTTTCTAACAATTCTTGTCCGTGTTTTGCCGCTTCTTCGTAAGTGTGTCCGTGAGTGCAAGGCTGCATGACATCGGTAAACTCAGGTAAGCTGACAACAAAAAGTTGATCCTCTTTTGACCACTGGATAATGAGACTATAATTGCTATTCATTTGGAACCCTTTATAGGGGAATAGAGAAGAATGCCAGCTAATGAGGTTTAGGATATTGTAGCCGATCGCCCAAACTCCAAAAACCTAGTTTCTTCACTCCGACCAAAGAAACCGGGTTTTTACCAAATCTGCGGGCTACAACAAAGTATTTTCGTAAAAAACCCGGTTTCTGGACTTCCTGACTCTTGCATCCCCACACAGATGTACAATGGTGAGACCGAATTCCCCAACGACCACCGTGATTGACCGCTACACTCTGCCCGAAATGGGCAACATCTGGACTGAAACCGCCAAACTCAAAAGCTGGCTACAAGTAGAAATTGCTGTCTGCGAAGCTCAAGCCGAACTCGGCTACATCCCCGCCGCCGCAGTCGAAGAAATTAAAGCTAAGGCTAATTTTGACCCCAAACGAGTCCTCGAAATTGAAGAGGAAGTTCGCCATGACATGATTGCTTTCTTGACAAATGTCAACGAATATGTAGGCGATGCCGGCCGCTACATTCACCTCGGTTTAACCAGTTCCGATGTGCTCGATACTGCTTTGGCGCTGCAATTAGTCGCCAGCGTCAATATCTTGTTAGAACGTGTCGAAGATTTGAGCCAAGCTATTCGCTATCAGGCCCAACAACACCGCAATACTGTGATGGTTGGCCGATCGCACGGAATTCACGCCGAACCCATCACCTTTGGCTTTAAACTAGCAGGATGGCTGGCTGAAGTCCTTCGCAACCGCGCCCGATTGGTGAATTTGCGATCGTCGATCGCAGTTGGCAAAATCTCCGGTGCAGTCGGAACCTATGCTAATATCGATCCGCGCATCGAAGCGATCGCCTGTCAAAACCTCGGACTCGAACCCGATTGTGCATCGACTCAAGTCATTTCGCGCGATCGACACGCCGAATACGTCCAAACCTTAGCATTGTTAGCCGCATCGATCGAACGTTTTGCAGTCGAAATTCGCAACCTGCAACGCACCGACGTGCTCGAAGTCGAAGAATTCTTCTCCAAAGGGCAAAAAGGCTCATCCGCCATGCCCCACAAACGCAACCCGATTCGATCGGAAAGACTCACAGGGATGGCGAGAATTGTCCGCGCCAACGCCGTCGCAGCCTTAGAAAATGTGGCGCTTTGGCACGAAAGAGACATTTCTCACAGTTCCGTAGAACGGATGATTTTGCCCGACAGTTCTACAGTAACTCACTTCATGTTAGTGGAAACCACAGACTTAGTAAAACACCTGCTAGTCTATCCCGAAAATATGAAGCGAAACATGAATCTTTACGGCGGAGTTATCTTCAGTCAGCGCGTGATGCTAGCCTTGGTAGAAAAAGGAATGAACCGTGAAGAAGCATACAAAGTTGTGCAATCTTGCGCTCACGAAGCTTGGAACAAATCTGAAGGCAATTTCTATAATTTGATTGCTAAGGACGATCGCGTTACTGCTAAGATGACGAGCAAGGAAATTGATGATTGTTTCGATCCGCAGTATCAATTGAGGCACTTAGATTTAGTATATCAGCGGTTGGGAATTTGAAGAAAATCAACAATTAAATCAGGATTGTCCGACAGTACGCCGGGGTTGAAACCCCCGTCTCATAGCTAAAGTCGGTTGAAACCGACTGAAAGACTCATAAAAACAAAATTTTCAAGAAATGAGAAATATCTTAGTCCTCTAAAGAGGACTTTAGCTATGAGACAGGGGTTTCAACCCTTGTCGGTCTCGCGGGCTGACAGACAATCCAAAAAGCGCGAAAATCGTCGAAGACATAAATTGTAAAAACTCATATAAAACCTCAAATTAACAGACTTATGAAAATTAGTAGATTTGTCAAATATCTAATGGTATTTGTCCTTGTATTAGTATCTACAACTACGCTAAATTATACAACATTTGTCCGCGCCGAGGAACCACCAAAAGTGCAATCTCCCCAATTAGAATCCAACCCAGTAACACCTGAAAGTGTTTTCATGAGTCAACTTCCCAATTGGGCGAGACTTGTTGATATCCGCACCGTCAATCGCAACATTCGTCTTGATATCCGCTACGCCACTACTAACAATTTCTTGAAACGAAAACTTTATACAGTAGCAAAATGTGCTTTGAGAAGTTCTGTTGCTCAAAAATTAGCCCTAGTTCAAACAGATTTAGAAAAAATCGGATTGGGTTTGAAAGTTTACGATTGCTACAGGCCTTTTTCTGTGACTAAGCAAATGTGGGAGTTTTTGCCAGATCCGAACTATGTTGCTAATCCTGTTAGGGGTTCGCGACACAATCGCGGTGCGGCAGTGGATTTGACTTTAGTCGATCGCACTGGCAAAGAATTAGAGATGCCAACGCCCTATGACGATTTTACCAAAAAAGCTCACAGAGATTACAACGGTGGCAGCGCTCAATCTCGGAAAAATCGTCAAACGCTTGAAGATGCGATGAAAAAACAGGGATTTATCGGGATAAGCACAGAATGGTGGCACTTTGATTCGGAAGATTGGCAGAAATTTGCGATTTTAGATGTGTCGCTTTCTGAAATTCCTTAATTAGCTAAGACGGCGGTTAAAACCGCGTCTACACAAACTAAGACGGCGGTTAAAACCGCGTCTACACAAAGGAAGTCCGCCTCCGCGGACTGAAGAAGCTAACGTAATTTTCACCGCCCACTCTTCAACCGGCGTCCGGCTTGTTTTGTCTGTATAGACGCGGTTTCAACCGCCCGGTATTCTTGGGAATTTATCGGACTCGCACATAAAATTCGTATTCAAATCCCCGGAAATTTGAGTCTAGTTGAAATGTGTAATTTCCAGTAACAGGGATTTTGCCCGTCCACTCAGTTTTCTTGCCTTGTGTATTCGGATCTTCTACTAAAAGTTTGCCACTAGGAGTGATAATTTGTGGGAAAACATCTTTCCGATTCTTAACCGTCATTGTTTGATTTTTAGCAGCCCGAATCTTGTAAGAATGAGTTCCACCGCCGATAATTCGACCTTTGACTATCGCTTCATCTCCCCCAGTCAAAAAATTAATCTGCTGGTTGACATTAGAACAACTGCTTTCGGTGCGATTTTTGGCAATCCAACCGGGCGGTTCGGTAATTCGCAGCCAACCATTTTGTTCTTCTGCGATGGAAACAAAGGTATTATTTTTCAGTTTTCCTACTATTTTGCTGTCGTTTACTTGCGGGTGCGATCGCACATTCAGCGGTGGATTCGGATCGCTAACTACAGCCATACTGATTTTACAGCCGGAATTGGGCGGTGTGACAACTACTGGGGCAACTTTTTGCTGCGAGAATCCAGCGATTAGCGGTGGTTGAAGTGCGGCACTTTTGGCTGGTTGAGGTTGAGATTTGGGGGCTTCCGCAGGCTGGGTTTCTACTTGCAGAGGTTCTGCCGGTTCAGATTCCGGGTTGTTCGCCGGAACGAGTGAAATCTCGTTTCTGACTGCTGCTGGGGATTCTCGAAGGGCTACATTGGATTGTTGAATCGCACCCGACTGTATAGTTGCAGCAGCTACACCCACGGCTGTGGCTAGCCCTGCTAAGCCTGTAATGATGATTTGAGTAGAAGTAAATGGCATAAAAACCTCCTCTGTATTTATACTGATATTTTTGGTTGCGGAATTGACGCGATCGCCAGTCAAGTTATAGGGAAAATACGTAATTAGGCGGATTTATCAAGATTTTTCCGGGAAATTCCGGGCGACCACCATTGGATTTATAGTGAAAATACTTAATCAGGGCTCATCTTTCCGGATGAGTTCCTAAAATTTAACATTCATGATTGTCACAATAATTTTAGTCCGTCTATACTTGACACCTGTGGTGATGCTACTGTTGCTCTGAGCCAATTGTGCTCAACTCTAGCAACGTAAGCATCCAGCGCGAGGTGCAGTAGACCTCTTGCAAAAGTCCTTTTAATCAAATTTTGGGACGGGCTAGAAGCCCATCCCACAAGAAAAAAGATTTTTGTGGGATGGCTTTGAGCAGCGTCCTAACTATTTTTGCAAGAAGTCTAGTTTATTAGTTGTCATGTCAAGATTTATTCCTTTCCAATTACAACCACCTCGCGATCGACTGCTTTCGGAGGTGAAGCAGGAAGCCGAAGCCGGCCGATCGCAATCCTTGCATACTGCTGTGCTGGCTAACCTCAGCCAAGATTCGCAGCCTGTCGGTGTTAGCCGCTGTTGGGATGTGGAAGTGAAAGCGGGAAATCGTCCAAGTTTTCGGCTTCCAGCCAAAGCTAGCATTTCTCAAGTGTTCGATCGCACCAACGGCAAATTAGTCATTTTGGGAGCGACGGGTGCCGGCAAAACCACGACGCTGCTAGAATTGGCTCTGGTGTTAGTTTCGCGCGCCGAACAAGATCCTAATTTACCAATACCCGTGCTGTTTGAACTGAGATCGTGGAAAGCAGAATCTGGGGCGATCGCAGATTGGTTAATTGTTCAGCTTCAGTACAAATATAGTATCCCTGCGGCTGTCGGCAAAAAATGGCTGGCCGAACAAAAATTGCTACCTCTCCTCGACGGTTTGGACGAAGTAGAAATCCACCGCCAAGATAGCTGCATTCAAGCAATCAATCAGTTTCTTGAAAGCGAATTTCAACCCAAACATTTAGTCGCGTGCAGCAGTTTTGAAGCTTACAAAAACTGCCAGAGTAGATTTAAACTGCAAGCAGCAGTTTTGCTGAAACCTCTGAGCGAAACTCAAATTCAAAATTATCTCCTAGAAGCCAGAAGCCGCGAACTTTGGTACAGCATAGAGAAGGAGCCGGAGTTGTTAAAATTAGCAAAAGCTCCCTTATTATTGAGCATGATGGCTTTGGCTTACGATGATATTTTAATTGAATCTTGGAAGCGGATCACTTCCACAGAAGAACAGCGCAAATATCTGTTAACTGCTTACATCCGCCACCAAATGACTGGGGAAGTCAAGCAGTATCCCAGAAATAAGGAACTGCGGCCAGAACAAATTCGCCGCTGGCTGGGATGGTTGGCGAGAAAGATGGAACAGCAAGGAATTCAAGAATTTTACCTCGATCGCATCTCGTCGAGTTGGCTGCAAACAGGCGAGGAACAGCGCAAGTATCAGTTTGGAGTTAAGCTGTTGGGCGGGCTGATTTGGGTATTTTTGGGAGTAATCGCCACCCTAGTCTCCGGCTCGATTTGGGGATTGATTGCGGGTGCTGTGGCTGCGGTAATTAGTGCTGTGTTGCCGCCAATTCCGGCGATTGATAGTTTGATATTGCGCCTCGTGCTGTGGTCTAGCGGTCATATTCCTTGGGATTACCAGCGTTTTCTGGATGCTGCGGGCGATCGACTGTTGCTTCAAAAAACGGGCGATCGACGTTATCGATTTATTCACGATTTGTTGCAGAAGCATTTTGCTGAGATATAAATGTAGTAGCTTGACAAAAACAAATATAATAGATGTAACTGTGAAGGAGAGCTAAATACCCGATCGCCAAATATTCGACAAGCAAAAGGAAACTAAAACTTAATGACTGTAAAATTCATTCTGAGTGAATACGTCGATCGAGCAATGACTGAGGCTATGTATGACAAACTTGAAGATCGTAGCTTTGTCGGCAAAATTCCTGTTTGCAAGGGAGTCATCGCCTTTGGCTCAACTTTAAAAGAGTGTCAAAATGAGTTGCGATCCACTTTGGAAGACTGGATTTTGCTAGGGTTAAAATTGCGACACCGTTTGCCCGTAATTGACAATATTGATTTAAATCAGGAGCCTAGCCTTGAGCCGTTGGACACCTTGTAAGCGTCGAGAATTTATCCAGAAATTACAAGAGCTAGGCTTAGCTGGCCCTTTTTCTGGAAGCAAGCACCAGTTTATGATTTATCATGAGTATCGCTTAACTATTCCTTCTAATGACGAGTATTCTGTTCCTCAGTTACGGATGATGATTCGAGAGGTTGAGGAGATTATAGATAGGCAAATTACTCTAGAACAATGGAATAGCTTGTGAACTAGCACACACTAATCCTGATTCAAAAAAAATTATGGTATTTTTGCCATCTTAAATACCTGTTCCGCAGTAAATTCTAGTCCATCAAAAAGTGGATCTTTTAATAGAGTATCTCCCATATAAGTCTGCGGTGCTGCATCGGGGTAAAAAACTGTAATACTTCTAGCCTTGCTATCAACTACCCAAACCCGCAATACCTTAGCATCCAAATAATTTCTCGCTTTCGCAGCTAACTGACCGAAAGTTTGTTCTGGTGAAATAATTTCTATGACTAATTCCGGGACGACAGGACAGGCTTCATCTTGATTCCAGTCTGGAGATAAGCGTTCTTGACATACTCCCCGGCGTAAACGCACTCTTGATTCTAAGGTCAAACAGCAATTGCAGGCAAAACCTGTCTAACATAGCCTAACTTAGCGGTCGATGCCCCAACCGCACAAATATTTTTAGCAGCATTTTCATCTCGTCCATTCACAGATTGACAAGATGGACAACGCCATTCTCTTACCGATAAATCTAGACTTTCTAAAACATGACCACAGGCAGAACAGGTTTTGCTAGATGGATACCATCTATCTATAAAAACGATCGCTTTTCCTTTTTTCTGAGCCACCCATTCTAAAATCTGGAGAAACTCTCCAAAGGCTAAGTCTGATATTTTCCTGCCCCAAAGACGTTGCATTCCTTTCAAGTTCAAGGTCTCAAAACACAAAATGTCAAATCTATCTGTGAGGTGATGGGCTAGTTTCCAGAACCAGTCAGTACGACGATTTGAAACATCTTCATACTGACGAACTAAGTTCTTTCTAGCTTTCTCTCGATGATTTGACCCTTTAACTTTTCTTGAATGTTGGCGACTGGCTTGCTTGAGCTTGTTTAGGGATTGCTTGAGGAATTGAGGGGATTCAATTTGGGTTCCATCGGAAATAGTCAGGAAGGTTTTTAAGCCAAAATCAAATCCAGCAATTCTACTCGTCTCGGATTTGATTTTGGGTTCTCTTATTTCTGGGTCCACAACCACCATCATAAAGAGTTCACCTAGAGGCGATCGCTTGATAGTTAAGGTTTTAACGGTTCCTTCTATTTCCCTGGAATTCCAATACTGATAAACCTGATTTCCAATCCTAACTCTGTTGCCTAAGAGAAATTTGTATCCGGCTTGCTTTAGAGTAAAAGATTTGTATCTTCTAACTTTCTTGAATCCCGGCGGTCTTACTCCCTTTTTATTGTGCTTAAAGAATAGTTGATAGGCTTTCTCGATGCGTTGACAGATATCCTGAACGGCCTGAGAGCCTAGTCGTTGCCAGAAAGGTTTACGCTTCCGTAGTTTAGCTATATGAGCTTGAAGTTTAGAGCAGTTTAAGTGTTTTCCCCACATTCTGTAGTACCTTTTATGTAGGGCAATACAGTGGTTATAGATCACTCCGGCGGCGTTAATTGACCGCTTGAGAAATCTATTCCGCTTATGTTGATACAGCTTAAACTTCAGGGTTTTCATGTTGGCATTTTATCGCGGATTCAGGAGAATCCCAAGAAAAATTAAGAAAAGTTAAGAAAAAGCCGTCCTAGAAGGACGGGGCTTTAGACCCAATTTCTCGGTAAGAAACATATAAAAAATCTGGGACTGGAACCCAATCTCGCCCCATTCTGGTTAATTTAACTGCCCATTCTACACCAATTTCTCCCCGTTCTTCACCCCACTGTTCGAGAATTTTTATCAGGCTTCTGGTGAGGCGAGAATGAAATTTTTTCGGTGACATCTTCGGTACTGCTTGATTGTCAACAAGTTCGTAGGTTATATCTCCTTCTCCTTCGGGGAGACTGAGAAACTCTTCCAGAGTTAGTTCAGTTTTTGTCTGGAACATAATATTCCTCTGCTGTGAGCGGGGGAATTCCCGCCTGTCTAGTTAACTTAAATATTGATTGACATAATACAAATATTATGATATATGTTGGCCAAATCTCCAGTCTTAACTGCCAAATGTACGATCGCATCCTCACCGACACCCCCAAAAGGTTAAGATTCTAATCTGACCTCCTGCAATCATTGCTTCACCTCCTATGGCAGAAACCCTATTGTTCAACGCCCTCCGCGAGGCGCTAGACGAAGAAATGGCCCGCGACTCCTCTGTATTCGTACTCGGCGAAGACGTAGGTCAATACGGTGGTTCCTATAAAGTCACCAAAGACCTCTACGAAAAATATGGCGAGCTCCGAGTCCTCGATACCCCGATCGCCGAAAATAGCTTTACAGGCATGGCAGTAGGCGCAGCAATGACGGGATTGCGGCCGATCATCGAAGGCATGAACATGGGCTTTTTGCTCCTCGCCTTCAACCAAATCTCCAACAACGCCGGAATGCTGCGCTACACCTCCGGCGGCAACTTCAAAATGCCGATGGTAATTCGCGGCCCAGGCGGCGTGGGCCGACAACTCGGCGCCGAACACTCCCAGCGGTTAGAAGCCTATTTCCAAGCAGTACCGGGTTTGAAAATTGTCGCCTGTTCGACTCCCTACAACGCCAAAGGACTCTTAAAATCAGCAATCCGCGACGATAACCCGGTGCTGTTTTTCGAGCACGTTTTGCTTTACAACCTTAAGGAAAATTTGCCAGACACAGAATATTTAGTGCCGTTAGATAAAGCGGAAATTGTGCGATCGGGCAAAGATGTCACCATCTTGACATATTCGCGGATGCGCCACCACGTCCTGCAAGCCTTGCCGGCACTCATGAAAGAAGGTTTCGATCCCGAAGTAATCGACCTAATTTCTCTCAAACCCCTCGACATGGACACCATCGGCGAATCTATTCGCAAAACTCACAAAGTAATTATTGTAGAGGAGTGCATGAAAACCGGAGGCATCGGCGCTGAATTAATTGCCTCAATTTGCGATCGATATTTTGACGAACTTGACGCACCAGTTTTGCGGCTGTCTTCACAAGATATTCCCACACCTTACAACGGTAATTTGGAAAGATTGACAATTGTCCAGCCAAACCAAATTGTCGAAGCTGTCCAAAAAATGGTAGGTTTGCGAGTATAAATAGTCAGTTGACAGTTGATAGTTGACAGTTGATAGTTGACAGTTGATAGCTGCCCTTACCAATTACCAATTGCGAATTACCAATTACCACTGCCAACTAATTACTGTCCCTGGTAAACTGCCAACTACCTCAACCGTGCAGGAATCCACAGTCTCACCAACTGTCAAGTGTCAACTGTCAACTACTATAAGTATGCAAAAACAACGTTCATTATTAGCCCTAATTTTTGTTTTGATCGTAGCCGCTATTACTGTGATAGCAACAATTCCGACGCGGCTGGGATTAGACTTGCAAGGAGGATCGCAACTCACAATTCAGGTGAAAACTACCAAAGATATCCCGAAAATTGAAGAGCGGGATCTAGAAGCAGTGAGGCGAATTATCGAAAACCGAGTTAATGGTTTGGGAGTCTCCGAATCAGTTGTACAAACCGTAGGCAGCGATCAAATTCTGGTTCAGTTGCCTGGAGTAAGCGATCCGCAACAAGCGGAACGGGTACTCGGCGGTACGGCACAGCTAGATTTTCGGCGCGAGACACCGCAAGAAGGAGCTTTTTTGAAGGTTAGGAAAGAGGAACTTGCTGGAATGCTGGGAAAGCAGCAGGAGTTGCAGGCAAAAGGAGATGCTAAGGCGATCGCAGACAACCAAGCTGCGATCGACAAAAAGAATCAGGACATTAAACAGCTTACCGCCAACCTTTACGAACGTACCGAGATCACCGGCAAAAACCTCAAAGATGCTTTCGCCACATCCAATTCCTTAGGCAACACCTATGCTGTAGCGCTACGGTTCGATACTGAGGGGGCCCAAAAGTTTGCCGAATTGACCAAAAGCATTGCTGGTACAAACCTCACCCTAGGCATTTTTGTAGATAACGAACTCATTAGTGCTGCGACTGTTAGCGATCAGTACAAACAAACAGGTATCACAGGCGGTAATGTCGAAATTTCGGGCAACTTTACAGCACAGAAGGCTAATGACTTGGCGGTGCAATTGCGCGGCGGTGCTTTGCCCGTGCCTGTCGTAATTATTGAAAACCGCACAGTAGGTGCCAGCTTGGGACGAGACAGCATTCAAAGCAGTATTAATGCAGGCATCGGTGGCTTGACTTTAGTCTTGATTTTCATGGTTGGCTACTATCGACTCCCCGGCGTAATTGCCAATATTGCTCTGTTAATTTATGCTTTGTTAACTTGGGCCGCTTTCGTGCTGTTGGGGGTGACATTAACGTTGCCAGGAATTGCTGGTTTTGTGCTCAGCATCGGGATGGCCGTGGATGCTAACGTGTTGATTTTTGAGCGCACGCGGGAAGAGTTGCGGGCGGGGAAGACGCTTTATCGATCGGTAGAATCAGGTTTTTACCGCGCTTTTTCCAGCATTTTAGACGGCAACGTAACTACACTGATTGCTTGTGCTGCTTTGTTCTGGTTGGGGGCTGGTTTAGTCAAAGGGTTTGCTGTAACGCTGGCCTTGGGCGTCGCAGTGAGTATGTTTACTGCTCTTACTTGCAGTCGCACTCTAATGTTGGTAGTCTTGGGCTTTCCCAAATTACGCAAACCCGAGTGGTTTTGTCCCGGTTTGTCGAAAACAGTTAATAGCTAATAGCTAGTAGGTAATGGGTAATGGGTAATTGGTAATCGATAAGATTGGCTAAGTAAAAATTGCTAAAAATCAGTTGTAAATTAATTCGCAATTCGCAATTACCAATTTCCAACTCGCAATTACCGATTACCGATTACCGATTACCGATTCCCAATTCCCAATTCCCAATTCCCGCGAAATTATGCAATTCAGTGTTATCAAACAGCGATCGATCTGGTGGAGTCTTTCCGCCGCTATAATCCTTGCAGGTATAGTGTCGATGGCGATTTCTTGGACTCGTCCCGACATCCGCGCACCGCTGCGCCCCAGTTTGGACTTTATCGGCGGCACTCGGCTGCAATTTGAACTCGACTGCACGAAACCGGAAAATTGTAAACCCATCGATATTGCTGCTGTCCGCCAAGTCCTCGACACCCAAGGTTTGGCCGGCAGCAGCATTCAAGTTATCGGCAAAGAACAGCGCGGTTTGTCCCTGCGGACTAAAACTTTGGATGTCGAACAGCGGACTAAGTTGCAAACAGCTTTGAGCGAGAAAATAGGCGCTTTTGCTCCTCAATCTATTCAAATTGATACGGTTGGCCCTACTCTCGGCAAACAGTTATTTACTTCCGGCTTGCTAGCTTTGTTCCTTTCTTTTGCTGGCATTACTCTTTATCTGACGTTCCGGTTTCAGTTAGATTATGCCTTTTTTGCTTTTGTTGCTTTGTTTCACGATGTCTTAATTACCCTGGGCATTTTCTCAATGTTGGGTTTGGCTATAGGAGTGGAAGTTGACAGTTTATTTGTGGTTGCGCTCTTGACAATTATCGGTTTTTCTGTTAACGATACAGTGGTAATTTACGATCGCGTGCGGGAAGTAATCAAGCTAAATCCCGGACAGTCGATCGATCAAATTGTCGATGATGCCGTCATGCAGACTCTGGGAAGGTCAATTAACACGACCATGACGACGCTGCTGACCTTGTTTTCCATCTTTTTGTTTGGCGGCGAAACCCTCAAATACTTTGCTTTAGCCTTGATTGTCGGCTTTATTGCTGGTGCATATTCCAGTATTTTCATTGCTAGCACGCTGCTAGCTTGGTGGCGCAGTCGTACAGGCAAATCCATCGCCGTCCCCGCAGAAGGAATTAACCCATCAGAAGAAGTTTAACGATTGTTGGTCATCAGTCATTAGCGATCGAGCTGTTGACTGGTGTTATTGTAACCGCGCCAAGACGGTTAGGACGTTCTCGCGTTGCAATTTCCCCATGCGGTCGATTGCAACTTCGGTCTTCCTTCTTCCTTCTTCCTTCTTCCTTCTTCCTTCTGCCATGACTAATGACCCAAATTTTCAAATTGAAGTCCAAAGGCTTCACAAACTAACAGTTTACGGCCGCTGGTTAACTGTGATATTGCTGTGGATTAGCGTCGGTTCTTTGAGCATTTGGAGTTTGCGTCACGAAATCGATTTGTGGTTAGAAAACTTTACTTGGGCGGCGGTGCGCTACGGTTTATATTTTCACCGCTGGCCCACTCTCGGTTTGGGTATATGTTTGGCGATGACTTTAGCAGTGCTAACTTGGCACAGTCGCAACATTGTGCGAGGATTGCCCCTGCGGGAAAAACAGGGTTTGGAACAACAAGTGCGCCGCATTCGCCAACAGGGGCCGAGTCATGTTTTGTGGAAGTGGGTTTGCAAAGGTAGTCCGTAGTCAGTTGACAGTTGACAGTTGACAGTTGACAGTTGACAGTTGACAGTTGTCATGAGTGCTGTCCCCGCTCGCTTTCGAGCTAGTGCTGTCCCCGATCGCGAACAGCAGTCATCAGGCAAACCGAGGTAACATATGTGGTGGGGAAAACTGTTGAAGTGGAATCTCGATCGCAAATTCAGTTCCTTTTTCCGGTTCGGAAAAGCACTTCAATTCGCCACCGTGCTGATTGACAACAATTTCATAGCTAATTGACAATCCCAAGCCCGTTCCTTTGCCCACAGGCTTTGTGGTAAAGAAAGGGTCAAACAACCGCTTCCGAACATCTTCTGTCATCCCCGGGCCGTTGTCAGAAATCTTAATTATTACCTTTTTGCCCTCGACTAACTCCGTGCGAATCAGAATCGCAGGCATCAGATGGCTAGAATTAGAAATTGAAGATTGAGTGTTTGTACGGGAATTATTTTGATCGCCTGCTTGCGAATTTTTCTGGGTTTTCCCATCGACATTTTCGTGTTTGTTCCACTCAACAAGAGCGTAAATGGCATTAACCAAAATATTCATAAATACCTGATTTAGCTGTCCGGGATAGCACTGCACCAGCGGCAATTTGCTATATTCTTTGTGAATTGCGATCGCCTCCAGTCCTGGTTTCCCTTTAAGCTGGCTTTGCAAAAGCATAATTGTGTTGTTGATACCGTCGTGAATGTTGACCTGCTTCATTTGGGCTTCGTCTAACCTGCAAAAATTCCGCAGCGACAAAACGATATCGCGCACCCTTTCTGCACCTTGCTGCATTGAATCAAACACTTTGGGTAAGTCTTCCAGCAAATAATCGAGTTCGATGTTTTCTGATTCCGCTTCAATTTCTGGGATAGATTCGGGACAGTGCTGCCGGTACAGAGAAAGCATCCGCATTAAACCTTCGGTATACTCTTTAGCGTGGTGCAAATTGCTGTAGATAAAGCCGATGGGATTGTTGATTTCGTGAGCAACTCCTGCTACTAACTGCCCCAAAGAAGACATTTTCTCTGTTTGAATTAGTTGAGTTTGAGTGCGCTGAAGTTCCAGGAGGGCAAGTTCGAGCTGTTGGGCTTGATGTCTCAATTGTGCTTGGGATTCCCGCATCGCCACGGTTGCTAACTCGTGAATCTGCAACTGAGAAAGCAGTAGTTGGTGAACGTCTAAAAGTTGGTAATTGTCCGGCTCTACCTGCACTACAATGGGTTCGTGGATTAGTTCGGGCGATCGCTCTAGAGACTGCCGTACTGCCTTCATAATAGAGGTTTTGCGATCGAGAACCAAGATATCAGTTTTAGTAAAGCGGTACAGGATGAACAAAGGCTGTTGAGAAAATAACTCCAAGCTGTAGGGGCGACTCATGTGTTCAAAAAAACGTCGGCGCGAAATCATCCCTGCAAACTTTCCTTTCTCAGTAATGATGATGCCGGGAAGTAAAGGATTAGATTGAAAAATTTTAGTAACTTCGCCACCCAGACACTCTGACTCCAGGAGAAAGTTGTACAGGGTTAATTCCTCTAGAGTCGATCGCAAACCGAGCGGCGATTTCAGGGGACTTACCCCATCAGTTTCATACACTGCTCCCTCCTTTGGTAATTGGCAGTTGCTGTTGGCTGCTGGAGTATTGCGTACTATTTGCACTGCTTTTTCTACTCTTTTGATAGCTTGGCAATCAACTCTACTCGGCTCGCTCCAATCGAGTTAATTTAGCATGATTTTTTTCTTTAATCGTGCTGTTGTCACCCGAAACGATATAGCAGGTTAGATTAATTTAACAGTAGATACCTTTGCAACCTGACTACTTAGTAAGTTTAATCTATCCCAAATTCTACTAACCAGAATCTAGCACTTATCACTAGCTTGAATGTTTCATAACATGAATTTGGTTCAGATTGATAGACATCCGCGATCTGGGCGAGGACATTTGCTATTACCCCTTACCTAAAATTATATGACAATCCAGAAAAGAGTAGCGACAAATCTGGAGCCGATCGCCCGCCCTGACAATTCAACCGCAACCTGTTTCTGCTAATTGGCACAAAATGTCAATTGTCAGTTTTTTCGCACAAATGCCGATCGCTCTCAACACCCGGATTGTATTGCAGGTAGTCTCCTAGCCAGCGACAGCCGACGGCGAGCAATGTGTCAAGTTCGGCACCTTCTACTTTAGCAGGATCGAGACTCCAAAGCTTCACCGACCCATCTTTCCCGGCAGATGCTAAAGTTTTGCGATCGGCACTAAAACTCACACTCCACACATCCGCTTGATGTGCCCTAAAAGTTTGCAGCAAAGTCCCGTCGCGGCGCCAAAGTCTCACATTGCCGTCAGTGCTGCCCCCTGCCAGCAACTTGCTGTCTTTACTCCAACTGACATTACCCAAAGCTGCTGTAGAATCGAGAGTTTTGAGCAACTTGCCGTCAGTATTCCAAACTTTCACCTTCCAATCGTGACTAGCTGAAGCAATCCTCTCACCGTCTGGCGAGAAATTGCAGCCCCACACTTCATCTCCGTGTCCCAAAAGAGTTTTCTCAAGTCGAAACAGTGTTTTCCCGCTGCGTTTCCAAAGTTTGACAGTTCGATCTTGACTGGTGGAAGCCAACATATTACCGTCGGGACTGAACCTGACTGATGTAACAGGTCTAGTATGTCCTTTTAAAGTATGCAGCAAAACACCGCCTGCATTCCAAATTTTAATAGTTTTATCCGAACTTGCAGTAGCAATTAGTTGAGAATCATGGCTAAAACTTGCACTCCAAACTAAATCTTGATGTCCTTTCAAAACTTGCTGCAAAGTTCCGTCGCGGCGCCAAATTCTGACAGTTTTGTCAAAACTTGTAGAAGCAACTAACTGACTGTCAGGACTAAAAACTACCTCAGTAATTGACTCGGTGTGTCCAGGCAAACTCAAAATTAACTTACCGTTAGGCTGAAAGAAATTCACCAACAATTCGTCAGTCGCACTCACAATCAACTTGCCATCCGGGCTGAAATTAGCCGTGTGTCCCTTAAGCAAACGATTGCGTTCTCTAACTGCATTTACCGTTCGGTGCAGTATATTTAGTGTCTGTGCTTTCAGCGTTGGGGAAACTTCTATCTCTCGCATTTTTTTGCCAGCACTGACTGCTGCGATTAAAGCTCCTAGCTGATCGTAGCTTAGGGAAATATCGGCGGTAGAATTGAGTGCTTCTATGTGGGTAATTATTGCTTGTCTTTTTTGATTTTCAGCTTTCTGGGCTACTCGCTGCACCTGCACGAGCACGCTACCAGAGATAGCAGAAATTACAGCGAGTGCAAACAAACTAAATTGGACTGTTCGCTTGGCTTTTTGCTGAGCTTTAGTCAAAACTAAATTTGCTTCGGTTAATATTTGCGAAGCTGCTTTTTCTAGTTCCAAAGCTCTTTGAACTTCCAGATTTTCTTGTTCTTGGCTAGCCGAGAGGAATTGATAATCGCGATCGCTCAAACTTTTGTCAGCCGCCCAGATTAAGGCTTCTGCGAGAGCTCTGCCTTGCAGCAAGCGGGAAGCGTCTGTGTGGTTGGAGGCTTCCCAAGCGCAGATAGACTCGGAGTAAGGCAGGAGCTTTGCTAATTCTTGGTGTATCCATTCCCGATTAAAAACAGACGCATAAATTTGGTTGTAAACTCTCAGTTTTCCTCCATCTTGGACGATTAAACCTGACAGTAAAAGTTCCATTTTTTGGGAACTGTATTTAGCTAAATTATATTGAGCAATCGACTCTTTTGCGGTATTTTCTGCGCCGTTTGGCAGAGTCATATCTGCTAAGATTTGTTGGTAAAGTCCTAGCAAACGGCCGATGCGCTCTTGATTTCTCAGGAGGCGATCGCGAATTGTCTTGAGATGTTCGGGTTCGTCTTGAAATTCCCAGTTTTCTACGGTGCTAGACTGCACTAATTCGGCAATAAATAATTGACAGTTGGCTGGGCTATGGCAATCGCGGCTGGTTTCTGCTGCTAACTTCTGGGCAGTTAATTGACAAAGTTTTTGAGTAAGGAATGGCTGTCCTCCAGTCCAAGCTAAGATTTCTTTGAGAATTTCGTGGGAATTATCGATTTTTTCTGGCCATCCTCTGACTAAAGGTGTGGCTTCGGCAAGATCGAATCCTTTGAGTTCAATGGCGCGGCCGATATTAAACGGAGTTCGGGTTTTGTCAGAGATCAAATCTTGAGGAGTCGCTACTCCAAATAAGGCAAAAGTCAGGCGGTTGTATTCGGGATTTTCGGCGCGTTTGTTGTAGCAGCCGCGCACCCAGGCAAAAAAGTCGTCGCTGGAGAAGTTCAGGGAGAGAATGCTGTCAATTTCGTCGATAAAAATTACGATATTGCGATCGATCGCCGGAAGCAATACTTGTTCGATAAATTCATTTAATCTGACGGCTGGTGGCAAGTCTTCTCGATCGCGCCACCAAGTCTTGACATTCATTTTAATTTTAAAGCTATTGGCGAGAGTGGCTGTAAAACCCGCGTACCACTGGACGGGAGTTATTTGAGCCGTGCCAATTCCTGTGATGTCAACAATTGAGCAGGCAATATTTTCTGCTTGTAAGCGGCGCGCTGTTTGCACCCGCAGACTGGATTTTCCCATTTGTCGGGAGGTGAGCACGTAGCAAAAATCACCTGCTTTTAACGATTCGTAAAGTTCGCTATCTGCTGCTCTGGTGACGTAGGTAAGAGCATTCGCCTGCAAACTGCCACCAACTTGATATGCAAATTCTGTCGCTGCCAAATCGGACACGGGAAATAAAGGGGAAGCAGAAGGAAGAAATTCTATTTTAGCCGACTTTGCGCCAAGCTCAACTTCAATTTGAGATAATTGGTTTGGTTTCGATAATATTTCGATCATAATTACTACTGCTTCCCCTTTATTTTAAGCAATTCTCATTAGAAACTCTAGGATGTTCATGGGAGGAACCTCGGGAGGCCGGGTTTTGTGGGGCGATCGCAGTGACTTGGATAAAAATGACTGTTGAGGAAAGTAAGCGAGGATTTCCATGTGCGGTTTGCCGAACTAGATGTGTTAAATCTATACACGGCGGGGCGATCGCACTTTCAGTACAATGTCAGTATTTCAACCTCTACATCCGCTGAGTCTGAATATACAAGGTGTGAAAGTAGCTCTAATCCTGTGGCTGTCTCGCTCTGAGGTTGTTCGCGGGTGCAGCGGTGGGGGGGTTAGAGGTAGACAGTTAGCGTATTGGCACAAGCAGAGAGAGAGGGAGAGAGGGGGGGCAAGAGGTGAGGCGAGAAACCGGGTTTCTACGATTTTTTTCGTTGAGTTACCAGAAATCTTCGTAGAAACCCGGTTTCTGAAGTCATGGTGGGGGGCGAGAAACCGGGTTTCTACGATTTTTTTCGTTGAGTTACCAGAAATCTTCGTAGAAACCCGGTTTCTGAGTTTATTACGTAAATGCCTTAATATCACCCAAAAGTATGATTGATGGATAAAAAGTTGCGTGTTATTATTCTAAATAATTCTATACAAAAATACTTTTACCGAAAAGGAGAACAAAAAATGGACACACCTACAGATCGCGTACAAGAACCTGTCGGGGCAAGAGAACTCGAATCAATACCTGTATCGGGAAAAGTTTCTGCCGAAAAAGTTACTGAAGTTCAATTTGACGCGACTCCTTTAGAAACCCCTACTTATACTCAGGACAAAGTTAGCGTCGAGGAGTTGAAGATTAACGGCGACGATTTGGTTGCTAAAGTTAAAGAGCTGATTCACGAAGGGAGTATCCGCCGCCTGATTATCAAAAATGAAGAGGGACGGATTTTAGTAGAAGTTCCTCTGACGGTGGGAGTAGTCGGCGGAGTCATCAGCGCGACTTTGTTTCCAGTGATTGCAGCAGTAGGAGCGATCGGTGCATTAGTCGCTCACATGACGATTATAATTGAAAGAAAAGAATAATAATAACTCAGTCGCGATTACTGCTAATATCCGGTTAATTTCGCGCGATCGAGCTTGTTTCTTGTGAGGACTAAAGTCCTCTTTTTTTGAATCAGGACTTACGCAAAAAGTGTTTTTATGGTGGAATTATAGCGCAATACCGTTCAGTTAAGCCAGATCCCCCCTAGCCCCCCTTCCCAAGGGGGGGACAAGAAGTTGCTCAAAGTCCCCCTTTTTAAGGGGGATTTAGGGGGATCTCCTCGGAGTAAACAGTTAACCCAAGCGTATTGAATTATAGCGGTAAGGTGCACGAGGTGCAGAGCGCACCTTACCAAAATTAGGTTGTGCGTAAGTCCTGATTTTGCCAACATATGCTAAGAAACTGTTTGGTGAGCTAGCTTAACTGTTCCTAAAGCCGTCTTCCTGCTGTCAAAGAGTTTCATAACCCCGGAGGAGATGGTATCGATGACATCGGGAGCGCAGTAAGACAGAAACTCTTCCGACGAAATGTGACCGGCAAAGAATTCTTGAGCTTTCTTCAAAAAGTTTTCGGTTTCTGCAAAGCCGATAGATTTGATAATAAACGTAGCCACGGGGGAGTTTTTAATATCATAGGGAGATTCTTGATTACGTCCTATTGCTAACAAATCTAAAACCTCTTTTTCCAACTGACTTTCTAAGGGGTAAGCGATTTGTCTGTTGGGCAAGTAATCTTCCAAAACCGATGTTTTAAATCCTGGTGCGCGCAATTCTCCCATCATTGTCGAAAGCGGAATGTCGCGCCCCAAACGGTAGGAAAGAGCTTCTAAAATTGCGATCGTAATTAGTTTGATACCCAGATAAAGTTTGGCGACTGCGATATTTTTTCTAGTTTGGGCAATCATGTGAGCGTAGGTTTCATTGTCCGGTTCTTGCATAAACTGCTGAAAAACCAGTTCTGGTTTGAGGAAGTTTAAAAATCCTTCCATCTTTTGCAGAGATTTGCGATATCCGCCCACGGTATAGGAATTGACATTGCTCAATTCGTGGTTGGTTTCTGGCATCAAGTTCCAGGTATTGTCTAAGAAATTAGAGGAATTTGGAGAGGCAAAATTCTCTACATCCCGATTGGCTAACCTGACCGAACGCTTGACAATTTCTGCTGTTTCGGCATCAGTCCATCCGAAATTCAAATCGCGATTTACACTTACCAAGCGCTGGTGCAAAAGTTCGATCGCACTCAAACCGCTGGCCGAAATCGGACGAAAAGGAATCGTAGCTTCGATGCAAGCGGCAATTTCGGCGATCGTACTTGCAGGCAAAAAAGGCTCCAAAGATTTGGCAGCAATCACGGCACTCAAGAATTCGTTCTGGCCGGCAAACGGAGAGAGAATCTTGCCTGGAACAAACCCAAAGACAGAGGCCACCAGGTGATACATGGCATCGTCGGGTAGTTCGGTTCGATCTCTAATCACTAACTGCGATCGCACTTCTTGGACAAAAGGACAAAGGGCGCTGCTGATATTGAAACTTACGCCCTGATCGACTTGGACGTACACGAGGTCGTGAAACAGCGCAGCCAGTACCTCGATCGGATCGACTGACCCTCCGACCTCAAAAATGTGTTCCGACGTGTGAAAGTAGCGCCAAGGCCCCCTCATCGTTTGAATGATGAGCTCTGCTATCTGCTCCAGCTTCGGAATGTCTACTCGACCTCCCAATTGCTCGATCGACGCTACCAAAGCATCCAGACACCGTTTTTGTTCTCCGAAAAGCTCCATTTACGCACCTCCACTACATTCCCTGATTGTCTTGGGCTTGATTGAATGGTATCAAAACGCGCTGCGATCGTGCCATCGCTCGTGAGTGAAAACTTGTTTTTGTCAGAAGTCCGATCGGGGGGTAAAAGCCAGAGGGGAATACAGGGAGAGAGGGAGAGAGCGCCAGAAGAGAATTAAAAATTAAAAATTTGCCGCGATTCTGGGAACTAAAAGGTTCTGTATCATCAATAACATTAGATTTGAGCGGATACCATTTTAGATTTTAGATTGTGGATTGAAAAATTGCAGGATTGAAAAATTGCAGGATTGAAAAATTGCAGGATTGGGAATGACTTATGACTATCGGGGTTTGGATCGCCGACAAAGCAAAAGCAGTTGCATTTTTTTTAACAATAGTGAGTTTACAACCGCCCGATCGCTAAATCTCAAAAAAACGCGGTTTTTCTCAATCTGGGTCGATCGACTTCTAGGGAAGCAGAAACCTGGTTGTAGCCCGCACGCGCCAGCGATCGAGCGATGTTCAGCTTTTAGACAGAGGTAAACACCCGTGCGATCGCTGCAAGATTAACTAGGAACTGAGCAATTTGGGAGACTAGGTGGCGTGAAATTCGTGTCCGACCCGCGAATAACAGTCAAAATCCGCAAAATGAACGAGCGGGTGCGGTGGCAAGAAAAGTCGATCGCCGATCGGGGAATTGACCAAACTAAGATGGTTTTGGACGATCGAACCGATGACTGTCCTGAATTTTCATTTTTAGTCGCAGGCGACAGCGGCACCGGCAACCACCGCGGCCACAACCCGCAGCGGCAGGTTGCCGAGTTGATGCTGCGGGAACGCCAAAGTTGCCGTTTTGCTCTGCATACGGGCGATGTAGTTTATCTGGTGGGTTCGAGTGAATATTACTTGCAAAACTTTATTCGCCCCTACCGAGAGTTTATCGTCGGCGGCGAGCAACCATCTCGGATTGCTTACGATCGCATGGTGTTCAACTTTCCGTTTTTGCCCGTACCGGGAAACCACGACTACTACGACTTGCCGATATTCTACGGAATTCTCTCTGCGACTGCTTTGCCGCTGCGGAGGCTGCTGGGTTCCAAGTTAGATCTCGATGTCGGCTGGCACGGTTCGGAGATCGGAAATGCCTACGCCAAAGCCTTTCTCGACTACCTGAGGGCTCACAAATTGCCGGGAGAGCTCGATCGCCACCTAGACGCCCACTACACCGCCAGCACCAGCACAGGCCGCTGCATCCGCTACCAACCCGGACGCTTTACCCGCTTACCCAACCGCTATTACACGTTTCGCAGCGGGGGTATCGACTTCTTCGCCCTCGACTCCAATACCTTCAACGAACCCTTACCGATCCCGAAAACCAAAGAGGGCGAGATTCGCCGCCAAAATTTGGAACTCGATCGGCAAAAGTTGGAACAAGAAAAATTGGAAATGCTCGAAATGTCCGATCGGCTAAACCCGGAAATTCCCGAAGAAGCCGAAAAGCTAGACGACTTGAGCGCCAAATTAGAGCAAGTTGACGAAATGCTGATGGATATCGACAAACAACTGTCGCCCGACAGAACAGCCTCCACGGACGTTGAACAACTCGAATGGCTCAAAAGGCGATTGATTGCATCTTGGGCAGATTCAGACGTGCGGGGGCGGGTAATGTACTTGCACCATCCCCCCTACGTAACCGAGGCGACAAAGTGGAATCAAGCTCAAACTTTGGCAGTTCGGCTGCGATTGCGCGAGGTACTCGATGCGGTGGCCGATGCAGTTGGGGAGGAGGCGCGGGGGCGTCCCCTAGTAGATTTGGTACTCACAGGCCACGCCCACTGTTTGGAATACCTGCGGACTGGGGATACCGGACACGGCGACTCTGGGATTAATTGGATTGTCTGCGGGGGAAGCGGCCACAGCCTGCGGCGTCAGCGCCCGGAAGGGCCGATATTGCAGGAAGCATCGAGCCCGGAAGCTTATCGGTTGGCGCGCGAGGCTGGTGCTGAAACAGCCAGCCGGCGGGTAGCGGAATCTTTGCTATTTGTCGGCCGCAGCGGCGAAGGTTCCCACAAACGCCGTCCTTATTCGTGTTTGCGGATTGATGTTCTTGACGGGACTCCCCCCAAGTTCAGAGTTCGACCTTTGGTTGTCGAACGATTTGAGGGGAAATGGCAGGAAATCGCGATCGAACCTTTTGTAATTTAACTTTCGCTTCTAGGTTTGTAGTGAGGACTTCAGTCCGCAAAAATTGGGAAGGACTAAAGTCCGAACGATCGAACCTATTTGGTTTTAGGTTTGTAGTGGGGACTTTAGTCCTCAGGAAAATAAGGACGAAAGTCCTCACTACAAACCAATTTAATTGTTGTATCTCAACAGGAAATAATATTACCAATTACCAATTACCCATTCCCAATTCCCCATTCCCAATTACCCCTTACCAACTATGAAACGTTCAGCTTGCCTAATCTTTAATCCCGTCGCCGGCAACAGCGACCCCGACCAAGACTTAGCGACAATTCAAGAAATGTTAGAGCCGTTTATTGACTTAGACATTCGGCTGACAACACCAGAATTAGATGCAGATCAACTCGCCCGCGAAGCAGTTGCTAGAGGAGTTCAGGAAATTATTGCTTCCGGGGGTGACGGCACATTATCAGCAGTTGCGGGCGCCATTGTGGGGACAAATATCCCTTTAGGAATTATTTCGCGGGGAACTGCGAATGCTTTTGCAAATGCTTTGGATCTTCCGAATACCATCGAAACCGCCTGCGAAACTATTTTGGGAGGGTTGACGCGGGTGGTGGATGCGGGGATGTGTAACGGTAAAATGCCGATGGTTTTGTTAGCTGGAGTGGGTTTTGAGGCGGAAACTGTCGAATTAGCCGATCGCGAAATGAAGAATCGCTGGGGAATGCTGGCCTACATTCTCTCGGGAATCAAACAGTTAAACAATTTAGAAAGATTTGAAGCCGAAATCGAAACCGAAGATAAAATCATCACCGTTACTGCGGTGGCCGTGACAGTGGCGAATGCAGCGCCGCCTACTTCCATTTTAGCTCAAGGCCCCGCGGGGATTATTTTCGATGACGGCTTGCTGGACGTGACGCTGGTGGCGCCTCAAAATAAAGCAGGGGCGATCGCAGCTTCTTATCACCTCTTACAAACAGCATTGAGCGGCAATCCTACCGATCGCGACGACATCGGTTATTTGCGCGCAAAAAAAGTAAAAATCAGTGCCGATCCGCCTCAAAAAGTGGTTGTAGATGGAGAAATTGTCGGCATGACTCCGCTTTCAATTGAGTGCATTCCCGGAGGTTTAACTATTTTCATACCGCGAGTTGAAGAAGATGTACCCGTGGAAAAACTGACAGGTTTAGCTGACATTGAAGTGACAATGAAACCCTTAACTTAAACATGACCTAGGCAACTCTTAAGGTACGTAGTTGCGCTTGGGCGCTCTTAGGTACGTAGTTGCGCTTGGGCGCTCTTAGGTACGTAGTTGCGCTTCAGCGCTCTCTTCTCTTAAGGTACGTAGTTGCGATGAAAGCGCTCTCTTAATTAGATATGAAAGAGCAGTATTCTGGAGGTACGTAGTTGCACTTCAGCGCTCTTTTAATTAGATATGAAAGAGCGCTGAAGCGCAACAACATACCTTAAGACCGCGTGGGCGCTTTTAATTAGATATGAAAGAGCGCTGAAGCGCAACAACATACCTTAAGACCGCGTGGGCGCTCTTTTAATTAGATATGAAAGAGCGCTGAAGCGCAACTACATACCTTAAGACCGCGCGGGCGGTCTTTTCTTTTTATGCGTCTAAGATTTGGCGAATCCGGCGCTCTAAAAGTTCGAGATCGAGGCCGCCTTCATCGCGACTGATGCGGCGCACGGTGACGTTAACATTGTTCAAATCTGCCAGCAAATCTTGGAGGATTTCTTGTTGCTGGCGGGCTTGAGTTATTTCGCGCGGTTCCTGCACTAAATCGCGAACAATTGTATCTTCGGCGCGCGAAGCAACGATCGGGTCTGCTTCGCCGTCTACGTGCACGAAAGTGCGCCGGCCCGGGCCCCGTTCTTCTTCAATTGGGATTACTGCTGTTACTCGATCGGATCGCACATATTTGCCAAATCCTAGGTGGACTAAGACGGAAGATTGTATTTTCATAGATAGCAAGTTTTATTTGTAAGTTATCTATATTTTAACTTTTTCACTATGAAACGACAACTAATATCAAAGCTTTTTTTACTACAATATATGTCGGTTTTTTCTCTGTTTTGAAGTTGTCAAATCGAGAAAAAAATGCTAAGTTAATTAACTGGATATAACTTGCCAACGGTTGGTCAGAAACCGGGTTTTTCACGAAGAGACGCGTTGCAGCCCACAGATTCGGTAAAAACCCGGTTTCTTTGGTTGAAGCGCGTAAATCCTGTTAACATAAAAATAGAGCAATGTGCGATCGCCCGCAGCGCATTTCAGGGACACAGCCTACCGATTCTAGATTTGAGCGTTACTCCCACGGAAAAACAGGAAAGCCTAAATGATCCCAATTAGTCTCGACTTAGTTATCAGCCTCCTGACAGCCATTCCCTTCGGCACCATCAAAGACAAGTTTCAGCGCAACGAAACAGTCATCAAATTATTAAAAAGATTTAACCTCGACCCCGATGCACCGCCAGCCGATTTTAGCGGAGTTTACGTTTATACTTTAGTAGAATACGGCGCTGGCAAACCCAAGCAGATTTTAGAACTGTTTCGCCAAAAAGAGATTGAATCAGCATTTCGTAAAGCCTTCGAGTCCGACAGCCCAGCCATTTTAATTCAAGCAGGCGATGAGTTTCTCAACGAAAGTGCTTTGGGCCAAGAACTTCGAGATTTAGGGATTGACCCCAGACGGGAGTTTATGGCATTTGCGGCCGTGTTTATGGAAGTCGCAAAGCGGACGCGATCGATCGGCGATGTGATGGTGGGAAATGCGATCGCCTCTTTGCAAAAACGCCTATCTATGGTAATGGATCGCATCGAACGCCTTCCCACTCTCGAAGGAATTCGCACCGAGTTTGCGCGGTTGGAAGCCGAAGATTATCCCGCACTTCCCGCAGCCGCATCAACGAATATTCAAAAGTCTCAAGCTTTTATTTTATCACAACAAGTGCGCGGTTGGTTTGAAACCTTAAATTATCAATTTGAAACCTATCAAATCTCGGAAGATAACTATTTTGAATGGATTATCAATGTTCCGGTGAGACGCAAAAAGTACGATCGCATTTTAGTACGCGGTATCGCCGGAGAAGCCGGACTCAGGGACATCTTAGCCTTGCGCGAGTCGGTGGAAAAGCAGCGCACCGATGAAGGCTGGCTAGTCACCGCCCGCCGCATCAGTCGCGCCGCGCGGGATGAGGTAGAAAAAGATGAAAATCGCGATCTAGCTTGCTATACCTTCGATGAATTGCTGGATCAAGATGCCGATTTTACCGCTTATCTGGATTGGCTAGAAACTGAAATTACCAGCCGAGGAATTGATACGAAATATGTGCCGCTAGCTTGTACGAAAGAAGAAATTGACCCCGATACTCACCGCAAAATAGGAGTGAGTCATTATGGCGAACGAGATGGCTGGATTGAAGGTTATATTGATTTGTGGTTGGATGACCCAGTAAAAGAACATATTTCAGTTTTAGGAGAATTTGGGACGGGGAAAACTTGGTTTGCCATGCACTATGCTTGGATGGCGCTACAACGCTACCGAGATGCTCAAAAGCGCGGCTTAGAACGTCCGCGTTTGCCGTTAGTAATTCCCCTGAGAGATTATGCTAAAGCTGTTAGTGTGGAGTCGCTATTTTCTGAGTTTTTCTTTCGGAAACACGAGATACCTTTGGCGGGTTATTCGGCTTTTGAACAACTGAATCGGATGGGTAAGTTTCTGTTGATTTTCGATGGTTTTGATGAAATGGCCGCTAAGTGCGATCGGCAAGAAACCATCAACAACTTCTGGGAACTAGCAAAAGCCGTCGTTCCGGGTGCGAAAGTTATCCTGACTTGCCGCACCGAACACTTTCCTGAAGGCAAGGAAGGACGGGCATTGTTCAATGCAGAACTGCAAGCTTCAACAACCATTTTAACAGGCGAAACTCCCCAATTTGAAGTCTTAGAATTAGAGAAATTTAACGACGCGCAAATTCGGCAAGCGCTGTCAGTTCAAACAGAAGCAACTACTGTCGAAAAAGTGATGGGAAACCCGCATTTATTAGATTTAGCGCGCCGCCCGGTGATGACAGAGTTAATTTTGGAAGCATTGCCCGATATTGAAGCTGGAAAACCCGTCGATATGTCGCGGATATATCTGTATGCGGTGCGACGGAAGATAGAGAGAGATATCAAAGCTGAACGCACTTTTACTTCTTTAGCAGATAAGCTTTACTTTTTGTGCGAACTGTCTTGGGAAATGCTGTCTACCGACCAAATGAGTCTGAATTATCGCGGTTTTCCCGATCGCATTCGCGGCCTGTTTGGTGCCATCGTCCAAGAGGAAAAAGACTTAGACCACTGGCACTACGACATGATGGGTCAAACAATGCTGATCCGCAATGCCGACGGCGATTATACTCCGGCGCACCGTTCGTTATTAGAGTTTTTTGTCGCTTACAAATTTGCAGCGGAATTGGGAGTTTTGGCGGCAGATTTTACCGAATTAGTTGCGCCGGAACAGTCTTGTTTAGATCCTGATGTTGAGGCTCAATTATACACTTGGTCTAATTATTGTCGGCTTCAGGCGCAGAAGAGAAATAACAACGAACTTATCGCCCCTTTGCAGGGATTTATTGCTGAAGATTTAGGGCAACTTTGTCAGAGTTTTGGACAAGCGCCACTGACGAAAGCAGTGATTGATTTGTTGTTACCTATGTTGGAGGTTATTTCCCCCCCCTTGTTAAGGGGGGCCGGGGGGGATCGTGACGATGCCAATCACGAGAGAACCCCCGAATTCCTATTAGAGAGAGAGGATAGTGACGATGTTAGCCAGAAGAGATCCCCCCAACGCCCCTTAAGAAGGGGGGCTTTAGAGAAGTCGCCCCTACTAGAAATTCTGGAAGCAACGCGGGGAAAAACTGAAAGTGAGGTAGGTTATGTGGGAGGGAATGCGGCGACGCTGTTGGTGAAAATCGATCGCACTGCGTTAGAAACAAAAGACCTTTCTCGTGCAGTTATTTTAGGTGCTGATTTTACAAATGCTAGCTTGCGCCGCGTCAACTTTGCTGAAGCGAATTTAGCTAATTCTGCTTTTACTAAAATCTTCAGCAGTATTCGGTCAGTAATGTTTAGTCCTGATGGCAAACTGTTAGCTACAGGTGATACTGATGGCATAGTTCGCTTGTGGGAAGCTAGCAGTTGCAGAGAAATATTGACCTGTAAAGGACATAGCAACGTAGTGGAGTCAGTTGCCTTCAGTTCTGATGGTAAGATACTTGCTAGCGGAAGTTATGACAAAACAATTAAGTTATGGGATGTCAAAACTGGTGAATGTTTAAAAGTTTTGCAGGGACATACCGAATCAGTAATGTCTGTCAGATTCAATCCTGATGGAAATATACTCGCCAGTGGGAGTTTTGATGGCACGGTAAGGTTATGGGATATTCGTACTAGCGAATGCTGCAAAATTTTGCAAGACCATACTAAAGTGGGATTTTCAGTGGCTTTCCATCCTGGTGGTGAGATACTTGCTACTGGGAGTGGTGACCAAACAATAAGGGTATGGAATATCAACAGTGGTGAATGTCTAAAAATATTTGAGGGACATACTAAAAATGTGTTTTCAGTTGTTTTCAATTCTACTGGTGAAATACTTGCTAGTGGCAGTGGCGACAAAACAGTGAAGCTGTGGAATATCGGTAGCGGTGAATGTCTCAAAACTTTGGAGGGACATTTCGATCAAATACGGTCGATCGCCTTTAGCCCAAATGGCGAAATACTTGCAAGTGGAAGTTACGATCGCACTGCAAAGCTGTGGGATATCCGCACTGGTGAATGCTTGAATACTTTGCAAGGACATAGCAATCAAGTAGGGTCAGTTGCCTTCCATCCTGGGGGTGACATACTTGCTAGCAGTAGTTACGACCAAACGCTGAATCTGTGGGATATCAACAGCGGTGAATGCTTGAATACACTGCAAGGGTATAGCAATCAAGTAATGTCGATCGCCTTCAGTCCCAACGGTGAAATGCTGGCCAGCGGCGATGACGAGAAAAAAGTCAGGCTGTGGGATGTCAACACTGGTGAGTGCCTCCAAATCTTGCAGGGGCATCTCGATCGGGTACACTTAGTTGCCTTCCATCCAAACGGTGAAATACTTGCCAGCGGTAGTTATGACGAAACATTGAGGCTGTGGAATATTCGCAGTGGTGAATGCCTTCATACTTTGCCAGAATTTGGCAATGAAGTACGGTCGATCACATTCAGTCCAAATGGTGAAATACTTGCGAGTGCAGGTTATAAACAAACGGTGAGGCTGTGGGATATCGTTACTGGCGAATGCCTCAAAACCTTGCAAGGGCATAACAATTTTGTATACTCGGTTGCTTTCAGTTTTTTGGGCGAGATATTTGCCAGTGCAGGTTTTGACGGAACGGTGAGGCTGTGGGATATCCATAGTGGTGAATGCCTCCAAATTTTGCAGGCGCATACGGGTTGGGCACGCGGAATCGCCTTTAGTCAGAACGGTGAAATACTTGCCAGTGGAAGTATCGATCGAACAGTAAGATTATGGGATGTCAAGAGTGGTGAATGCCTCCAAATTTTGCAGGGGCATACTGATTGGATACGTTCAGTTGCTTTTAGTTATTCTGGTAAAATAGTTGCTAGTGGAAGTGTAGATGGAACGGTAAGAATATGGGATATCCGTACAGGTGAATGTCTAAAAATTTTGCAAGGTCATACCAGTAGAATTAACTCAGTTGCCTTCAGTTCAAATGGAAAAATTATTGCTGCTTGCTGTCGGGATGGCACAATTATAATTTGGGATGCTGGGACGGGTGAGTGCCTCAAAATACTGAAAAGTGACAGACCTTATGAAAACATGAATATTACCGGAGTTACGGGTTTAACGGAAGTTGAAAAAGCCACCCTCAAAGCTTTAGGGGCTGTGGAAAATTAATCATCGCCAAGGAGGAATTATGCAGTCAGCAATACGGATTACAACCAAAGTTCTTGCAGGAAATAAACTTGAAATTCAAGTGCCACCTGGTTCTGTGGGTGAAGAGGTTGAAGTGTTTGTGATTATACCAGAAAAGCCGCAAGGCGGGCGGCGTAAAGTGTTGGAATTGCTTACGGAAATCCGCAGCCGTCATGTATCCAGAACTGTTGAAGAAATTGACCAGGAACTTCAGAACTATTAGCCCATGAGTTTTATTCCCCGCTTCTCATACAGTCACAATCTCGTTACGCATTTGGGAGTCATCGAGGGTGCGCGTGCTGTCATTGAGGTGTTACCGCTGCCACCTGATACTACTCTACGCCTGCGCCACGATGCTCTGCAAAGAAGTACACGCAGCTCGACACAAATTGAGGGTAATCCCTTGGATGAAGCGGCGGTGCGACGGGCGATAGCAAGGAGTTCGCGCACAGGAAGTGATGCGGAACAGGAAGTCCGAAATTACTGGCGTGCCCTTGACCGCGTTGAAGAATTCGCAGAAGCCCAAACTCCCATTACAGAAGCATTTATCAAAGAACTGCACCGAATAGTCATCGTGCGCGGTCGCGGGCGGCGGGGCAGCAAAAGCGAGTATCGCGTTACAGAATGCCCTGTAGTAGATACAGTCACGCGGGCGATAGATTACGGGCCACCGGAACCGGGGGATGTACCCGCCTTGATGCGGGAATTAGTCGATTGGCTATCTTCAACGACAGCAGCAGAATTGTCCGCCCCCATCCGTGCAGCTATTCTGACGCACCGCTTTCTCAGTATCCATCCATTTAACGACGGGAACGGTCGCACCGGCAGACTTCTGGCTACTGCTGAACTGTGGCGTTCCGGCTACCGAATGCGGGGGTTTTTCTCGTTTGATGAGTATTTTAATGCCGATCGCGATCGCTATTACCGCTCTTTGCAAATGGGACTGCCGGTGAACTTCTACGAAGGTCGCCACGACCCAGACCACACGCCCTGGCTGCTTTACTTCGTGGAGACGATGGCTCGTGCCGCCGATGAATTGCAAGCTAAAGCTAAGTCTCTTTATCAAGGTGCTTCTCCTGATGCCCTACCCTGGGAAGCATTGCCACGTCGCTCTCAACAACTCCTCACCCGACTTTTGGCAAGGGTTTTGGATGGAGTGGAAAATCCTTTTGCGATCGACGTTTCAGATGTTGCATCCTGGTTTGGGGTTTCAGACAAGACGGCCCGCGAATGGCTGCAAGAGTGGACTGAAGGTAGTTTGATCCATCCGGTTTGGGCGGGTTCTGGGGCAAGAGTCCGCAGTTACGCGCTAGCTGAGGAGTGGATTGCTGCTTGCTTCAAAATAAGGGAATCTGTTTCGGAAAATAGCGGAAGTTAATTTAGGCATTGAGCCACTTATTTGAGGGGTGTTTTACGAATTTGCAAGGTTTTTAGCTGTTATGACTCTAAAAATAACGGAAGTAGGTTGGGAAAAATAACGCCTATTTAGCCGGTGGTCGGCGGTGCGATCGCACCCCCAAATTTACGCGCGAGTAGTCAGAAACCGGGTTTTTTCGATAATACTTCGTTGAGACCAGCAGATTCGGCCAAAAACCCGGTTTCTAGGATACCTTACTGACTAAATTGCTGGGCGTAATAACGAGCATATCGATCGCCCTTTTGCAATAATTCCTCATGCGTCCCCGATTCCATCACTCTACCTTTTTCGAGAACTAATATGCGATCGGCTTTCCGCACAGTCGCCAAACGGTGCGCGATAATAAACACAGTCCGACCGCGCATCAATCTTTCCAAGGCCTCCTGCACCAAAGCTTCCGACTCCGAATCTAGCGCCGATGTCGCTTCATCGAGGATCAGAATTCGCGGATTTAGCAAGACTGCACGGGCGATCGCAATTCTTTGTTTTTGTCCACCAGATAAATTTACACCCCTTTCTCCTACCCAAGTTTGATAGCCGTCGGGAAACTCAGTAATGAATTGATGGGCGTTAGCAATTTCCGCAGCTTTCTGCACATCTTTCAGTTCATAATAAGATTGACCGAAAGCAATATTTTGAGCAATTGTACCCGAAAATAAAATAGTTTCTTGCGGCACTATTCCGATTTGTCGGCGCAGAGTATTTAAGGTGACATCTTGAATATCAATACCGTCAATTAAAATTTGTCCGGCTTGCGGATCGTAAAATCTGGGTAACAAGTTTACTAACGTAGTTTTCCCCGCACCGGATGCGCCGACAAGCGCAATCGCTTCTCCGGGAAGTGCGAGTAAACTCATACTTTGTAAAATCGGAACCCCCCCTAGCCCCCCCTTATCAAGGGGGGGTTGAGGGGGGTAGGCAAAGTTAATGTTGCGGTATTCGACTTTTCCGGTAACGTGGGGAAGTTCGATCGCACCAGGCTTTTCGACGACTGTTGATTGAATGGCTAAAAGTTCAAAAATGCGATCGCTAGAAGCCTCTCCCTGCTTAAAATCGCCGTAATTTGCAGTGGTAATTGCGATCGGATCGATTAACAGCGCTACTCCGGCGATATAACTGATAAATTGCGTACCAGTGAGATTTCCTTGAGCAATTTGCCAACCACCGAGGAAAAACAGCAAAATCACGCTCATCGCTTCCAGAAAGCCAACTACGACGAACTGGAGTGCTTTTATGCGTTCTGACAAATACTTAGCGCGACGGTTTTGTTCGGCTTCTTCTGCAAAGCGGGCAATTTCGTAGTCTTCCGCCACAAATGCTTTGATTAAACGAATGCCGCTGAATACTTCTGTTAGCAAAGCGGATAAATCAGAAATCCGATTTTGACTTTCTCGCGAGTAACTGAGCAGTTTCTCGCCAAACCAGCCAATTAAAATAGCCATCAACGGTGCAATGATTAACGCACCCAAAGTTAATTGCCAGTTAAGATAAATCATATATCCCATGACTGCAATTAGCTGCAAAACACAAGGGATAAATTGATGAAAAAATTTATTTACGACTTCGCCAATGCGGTCAATATCTTCTGTGAGGCGGTAGGATAAATCTCCGGTTTTGGCAGTCTCAAAGTAGCCGAGATTGAGGTTTTGGAGGTGTGCATAAACTTTTTTGCGGATTTCTAAAGCAATAGTCAAAGCTGCTTTTGCCATCAGCGTATCTTGACCGTACTGGGCGATACCACGAATTAGAAATATGATGGCGCTGAGTGCAGCAATTTGAGCAAACCCTTTTAAATCTCCTTTACCTATAAATTTGGCGGTTTCACCAACCAGCCACGCGATTATTGGCCAAAATATGGTAAAGACTACGGTACAAGCTAATGCTTTACCGATGGTTTGTTTTTGGGGACGGAGGTAGGGTAAGATTTGCCAGTATGTCGATCGAGCTTTCAAGATATTTTGCCCTCGCAAGTTCTGTTTTTAGAGATATCTGAGCCAGAATATGATATCAGCGATCGGGCAAATCTTCGCAATCATTCTTGACCCTCAGCATGAGTAGCCCGTACTTTAGCCCCCGCCACAACTGCACCCCGAAAGGCGGCCGATTCTCCGGGTGCAAGACTAACGGGTTGAGTATCGATAAATCCGTTGTCTATTAAATTGCCTGACTCGTCCAAAACTTCATAGTTGACTTTGACATTTTTGATAATTTTGCAGCCTTGATTCAACACTTTTCCGCTGAAAAAGCTGCCGTCATAATTTGCCGTCGCAATTGACACTTTCGCCGCAATGTTAGCACCGGTAATGCAAGTTGGGGAACTTCCCGATGGCTGTTTTTCGCACAACTTGCCTAAGTCTACTATTTTGCCTTCGGTGGTTTTTAGGTAGCAAAATGGTTCATTAATTAGTGAGTTTTGAGCAAGGGTATTTGTAGAGTCTGCAATCAAAGGGCGAGCCGATATCGGCGAGATTAGCAAACTTGATAAAGCTACGGTTAAATGTAATATTTTCATATTTGTTTGGGATTTAATGAAATTAATTGTACCAGATAATTTCGCTAAAATTTACATTGTGCTATGATAAGACATCAAACTTTTGAAAATAAAGTCATGGTCGTTACTCAAGATAACCCCAAACAAAAAGCGATCGCCCTGACCGTAACTTGGGAGAAGTTGCCAGACGATTTCCAATTAGAAGAAAAACCAGTGGAGAATACAGGTCAACCGCTAATTGCTGGAGCACTGCGAGAAATCTTAGAACTGAGAGGATTAATCGGCCCACTAATGTTGATTGCCAGCAATTTTGGGATTTGCGCTACTGTCAACGGCGAGTTAGTTATCAAAGCACCAGATTGGGTTTACGTACCTTCGGTATTGCCCGCAGAGTCGAGAATTGACCGCAAAAGTTACACCCCAAACTTGGAAGGAGAAATCCCGACCATTGTGATGGAATTTTTGTCGGAAACAGACGGCGGGGAATATTCTACTAAACGTACTTTTCCTCCGGGAAAGTGGTTTTTTTACGAACAAATTCTGCAAGTCCCAACTTACATCATTTTTGACCCAGAAACTGGATTGCTGGAAGTATATCGCTTGCAAAATGGCAACTATGTACTAGAATTTCCCGATGAGGAAGGTCGTCACTGGATGGCAGATTTTGGTTTGTATTTAGGAACGTGGAGAGGGGAGAAAGAACAGCGTACAGGCTATTGGTTGCGCTGGTGGGATGAATCAGGAAATCTGCTGTTGTGGGGCGTAGAACAGTTAGCAGTAGAACGCCAGCGAGCCGATCGCGAACGGGAACGAGCCGATCGACTGGCTGAGTATTTGCGCGATCGGGGAATCAACCCGGACGAGATTATTTGATGAATTCTACGCGATATTTGTAGGGACACGGCAATGCCGTGTCCGCAATTACTCCTATTATTTAATACTCGGATTCCTATTCCCAAGATTCCGGGCTCCCGGAACTTTTCGGCTGGGACGACGATTGTTCAAACTGCTAGCAGTTCGAGCATTCACAGCATCAACAGGAGCTCTTAAACCCAAGTCTTGCAAAATTTCTACAGCCGCCCTTTGTCCAGTTTCGCAACCGCCTTCCATGTAACCTTGATTTTCTAGCGAAGTGTGTTCTCCGGCAAAATATAAATTGCCAAATCGTTCGCCTTCGACGCGGTGCATTTGCGTCCACTGTCCGACTAAATAGCAGGAATAAGAACCTTTAGAAAAGCGTTCTCCCGGCCAATAAACTCGCACTGCTTTTCCCGATCGCAAATTTCTCACTCCGGGAAAAACTCTTTCAAATTGTCCCAAGAATTTTTGTGCTTGGTCTTCAGGAGTTCCGCTACCGATCGACAAACCTTGCTTTCCTCCTGTAAAATTAGTGATCAAACCGTTAGCAGTGGGAGCAAAAGCCGTAGCTTCCCAGGTATTCTGGAATCCTAAATCGGTATAAACAGAAGCAGTCGATCGATAAGTTTCTCGCCAAATGCGACTGCGGTAGCCAGTAATCAGCTTAGAATTAGTACCGTAACCCAATTGCTCGATCGCCCTACGCTTCGGTTGCGGCAAAGGCACGTTAATTTTAACGTCTCGGAGAGTGCTAAACGGCAAAGTTAGCAAAACCCGTTCATAAATACGCTCAAAGGCGCTTTCACCCGATCGCAAATTCACCCGATAGCGGCCATCCGGCAAAAAAGTAATCGCTTCCAAAATTGTCCCCGTCTCGATCGAACCAGACAATCGATCGGCTAAACGGTTGACAATTTGACTGTTACCGCCGTCTATTTGATAACGCTGATCGCTGTCGCCGTACAATTCAAAACTGCCAGATTCAGAACCGATTAAAAACAGCAGATTTAACGCCGACTGTTCCTCGGGATCTCGACCGTATTCTATCGTGTAAGCAATGCGGAGCAACTGCCGGACAATTGTGCTAGTATCAGCTTGGTTTACATATTCAGCGATCGAAAGATTGTCCAATCTTTCCGCTGGTTCTGTAAAATCTTGATAGCTAATGTTATCTCCGATCGCACCCAAATCTGCACTAATTTTACTAGCAAGGGGCCCAAAATCAGAGATTAATTGCGCTAGAGAAAATCGTCGCCCTTCCAAGAAAAAAGTATCCTTTACCAATCCCCGCTGTACGTTAACTAAGTCGATCGCCCGCAAACCCAATTCCGTCGCCAGCGAGATCAAAGTAGTGTGGCCGCTATCAATAAATTCTCCTCCCAGCTCGGCCGAAATCGCTGTTCCAGCCACCCTAGGAGCCGTGCGAATCCGTCCCCCCACGCGGTTGCTTGCTTCGATAATATCGGCACGCACGCCCCCCTGACGCAAGCGATAGCCCGCCGTCAAACCAGCAATCCCCGCACCCACAACCAAAATGGGCGATCGACCGCGCGCTTGAGCAAAAGCCCCCTCTCCCTCCCGGGTAAAAGTCGCAGCAGCAACGGCTCCCGCCGCCGCTAAACCCCCATGCAGCAAGTGCCGCCGAGATATGGGAAAATTGGGAGTGCGATCGTCCAGCATCCCCAGTAATTCATCAGCCGGAATGCCTGTTTCCCTTGACTTTTGGGCAATACTCGCAGCGCGGCGCAGCATTGCCATCAGTGCAGATTTAGCCATAATTGAGACGCCCTCACAAAAAAAATGATGTAAACTGAATTCTCGATCGAATTTGATTATGCACTTTCCAGATTAAAGTACAGAGAGATTTTTTAATAATGCTAACCCTCAGAACACTGTTCGACAGCAAATTTTATCTCGAAAACAACCCAGATGTCGCCGTAGCAGTCGCCAGAGGCACAGTATCGACCCCCTTCGATCACTACCAAAAAATTGGCCAATTTGAAAATCGTGACCCTAATGCCCTGTTCGACGCCAGCTATTATTTAGACACCAATTCAGATGTTGCAGTGTCAGCCGAAAAAAACAAATTTTCCGGCGCCCAGCACTTTATTAAATTCGGTCAATTTGAACGGCGGAACCCCAACCCTTTCTTCGATGTGGGTTTTTATCTGACAAGCAACCCGGATGTGCAAACAGCAGTCCAAACCAATCAATTTAGCGCCTTTGAACACTACTTGAAAGTCGGTCAATTTGAAAACCGCAAAGCCAGCATTTTTTTCGATCCCAGCTTTTATCTAGAAAGATATCCGGTAATAGGATCAGCAGTCAGCAGTGGCGCAGTTAAAAGTGCGATCGACCATTACATTCAATTCGGTCAACAAGAAGGATTGTTGAGCGCTCTCCCCGTTCCCGCCGACGATTTGAGCACAGCCCAAAACCTAGGTGTTCTCACAGACAGTCTAACTGACAACGATTTTTTGAGTGCTACCAAACCAGCCGATATTTACAGTTTCATCCTCAATACTCCCAGTCTTTTCAGTGCAACTGTTGATGGTTTGAGTGCAGATGTGGATGTAGAATTAATTCAGGATCTCAATGGTAACGGCGTAGTTGGATTAGACGATATTATTGCTTCATCTAACAATTTAGGTACGGCTTCAGAAAGAGTTGTAAGCAATGGGGCTTTGCCTGCGGGGACTTATTTCGTCCGCGTTTCTCAATTTCAAGGCGATACAGATTACAACTTGAGATTGCTATCTGCTCCCTCAGTAATACCGCCCCAAACTTAAAATCAAATTAACGTATTAGGTACGTAGTTGCGCTTTAGCGCTCTTTATAATATTAGGAAAGAGCGCCAAGATCGCAACTACGTACCTTTTGAGAT
>NZ_JAEQCX010000186.1:0-8721 GCF_020738035.1 Microcoleus sp. PH2017_28_MFU_U_A | reverse complement strand
TTGGATTTTCGATTGGGGATTGAAGATTTTTGATTGTCAACTGTCAACTGTTAACTGTCAACTCTTCCTTCTTCCTTCTTCCTTCTTCCTTCTTCCTTCGTGACAACTGTCAACTGTCAACTGTCAACTGTCAACTGAATGAACGCCATGTCGATTATTGAAATTGCCCAAAAAACGCGCCAAGCTGCTAGGAAATTGGCAGTTTTGTCCGCTGATGCCAAAAATCAAGCGATTGAAGCTATTGCTAAAGCTTTAGAAGCTGCTGCGCCGGATGTTTTGGCGGCGAATGCTGCTGATTGCAAGGCTGCTGAGGCGGATGGCATTGCCAAACCGCTGTACGATCGCCTGAAGTTAGACGAAAGCAAGTTGCAAAGTGCGATCGCGGGTGTGCGCGACGTTGCCAAGCTCCCAGAGGCGATCGGTGTCGTCCAAATTCACCGCGAATTAGACACAGGATTAATTCTGAAGCGCATCACCTGTCCTTTAGGGGTTTTAGGGATTATTTTTGAAGCGCGTCCAGAAGCTTTAATTCAGATAGTATCCTTGGCAATCAAATCCGGCAACGGCGTAATTCTCAAAGGCGGCAAAGAAGCAGTCCGTTCCTGCGAAATCTTGACAAAAGTAATTCGCCAAGCATTAGCAGAAACCGCAGTCAATCCCGAAGTAGTCCAGTTATTAACCACGCGGGAAGAAACAATCGAACTGCTAAAAATGGATGAATATATAGATTTAATTATTCCCAGAGGTTCCAACTCTTTTGTCCAGTTTGTGCAGGATAATACCCGAATTCCTGTGTTGGGACACGCCGACGGAATTTGTCATTTGTATGCAGACAAAGCTGCGGATATCAACAAAGCAGTAGAGATTGCCGTCGATGCCAAAACGCAATATCCCGCCGCGTGTAATGCCATTGAAACTATGTTAGTTCACAGTGCGATCGCGCCCAAATTTCTGCCCATAGTTGCCGAAGCATTGCAACAGAAAAAAGTCGAACTGCGGGGAGACGAAACCACCCGCGAAATCCTGGATATTACCGCAGCCACAGAAACAGATTGGTCTACAGAATATAGTGATTTAATCTTATCAATCAAAATCGTAGACTCTGTAGAAGAGGCAATTAATCACATCAACACTTACGGTTCGAGACACACAGATGTGATTGTCACCGAAGATAGCGAAGCCGCCGAAACATTTTTAAATGGAGTAGATGCGGCCGGAGTTTATCATAATTGTTCGACTCGATTTGCCGATGGTTTCCGCTACGGTTTCGGTGCAGAAGTGGGGATTAGCACGCAGCAAATGCCACCTCGCGGCCCTGTTGGTTTAGAAGGGTTGGTGACGTATAAGTATCGAGTAGTTGGAGATGGTCATATTGCGGCTAGTTATGTGGGGAATGAAGCTAAGGAATTCACTCATCGGGATTTGTAAAAAGTCAATAATCGCGCAGAGTTATCATTAAGAACAGCACAGGATGTGAGAGGGAATTTAGAGTTTGAAATCGCGGCTATATGGTAAAATCACCTGTGCTGTGCTAGGAGTGAAAGTCTAATTGCATTATGGCGAATTTACCAGATGAAACCTTAACAACAATCTCTAACTTGTTGCCTCGCTTGTTTCAAGTGATTAACCTAGCGACGGAAACGGAGTCTAGCTTGTTTGAGCAATATGGCGAGACAGATGAGACGATTGATGAGCTAGAGCAAGTCAGAAATGCAGAGGAAAGGTTAAGGACTTTGTACAATCGCATTTATGGGTTAGTGTTGCAGATAGCTGAGTCTCAACCAGCAGCTAATTCTGCTACACTAAATTTACTGTATCAGTCAATCGAACAGGCAGTCGCTACAGCCTATGCTGTAGAGGCAACAGCTCAAGAAACAAAAAGAAATTGGAACTTATTATGAATAATGAAAAAAAAATTCCTGATGCGGAGACTAGAGCAAAATCAATAGCTCGCTGGCGCGAAGTGAATTTAATGTTGGAAGATTTGAATATGAAGTTGGCGCAGGCTCAGGCTCTAGCAGAAGTCGATTTACAAAATAGCCCGCTTTACGTGCGTCGCCGGGAAAGAGTCAGAAAGCAGTTAGAAGCTTTGAAAGAGCATAAGTTAGCAGAAAAAGCAGGTGAATAAGCGCGATCGCAGTTGGGATGATTTTAAGAGTAGGCTGTTAGACACCCGACTTTAAAAAAAGTCGGGTATCTAGTATTTTTGTGAAGCCGTTTCTTACTTCTTAGTTATACTTTAAGTCAAACTTCTCTGATCGTCTATTCCTATGACTCTCATAGAAGATATAGATGATTTAATTAATTGATTTAATCAAATCACAAACCTCTACACCATCAAAGTGCGATCGCCCTCACAGCCAACCAAACTTAGCTACAATAAGCTATACCGTCCCCCGCGACTCCCCAAATCGAACAATCCGCCCTGGTTTATGTCCAACCCTTCCCCCCTAGCCCCAGGTTCCACCCTCGAAAAACGCTACCGCATCATCCGCGAATTAGGCCGCGGCGGCTTCGGGCGGACTTACCTCGCAGAAGATATCAATCGTTACAACGAACATTGCGTGCTCAAAGAGTTTTCCCCGGTGGTTCAAAGCCCCAAAGCCACCGAATTGTTCGATCGCGAATCGAGTATGCTTTACAGCCTTCAACACCCGCAAATCCCCCGCTTTCGAGAGCTTCTGCGAACTGATATCGGCGGTAGTCAAGCTTTATTTTTAGTGCAAGATTATATCCCTGGTCAAACCTACGAAGAAATACTGATATCGCGCCAGCAACAAGGTAAAAATTTTAGCGAAGCCGAAGTTACTCAAATACTATTTCAGCTTTTACCAGTTTTAGAATACATCCACTCGAAAAATTTAATTCACCGCGATATCTCGCCGGACAATATTATTCAGCATGATGCTGACAAACTACCGTTTTTAATTGATTTTGGTTCTGTCAAACAAATCGCAGCGAGTGCTCTATTTCAGTCTAAGGGACAATCGGATACGGCGATCGGCAAACAGGGATATTCGCCGATCGAACAAATGCGACAGGGTAAAGTGTCTCCGGCTAGCGATTTGTATGCTTTGGCTGTCACCGCTTTAGTCTTGCTGACAGGGAAAAAGCCTCAGAAATTGTACGATGTTAATCAAAAAACTTGGGATTGGCGGGATCGCGTCAGTGTCAGTCAAAACTTAGGGATGGTATTGGATCGGATGTTAGCAGATCGATCGGGCGATCGCTACCAATCTGCAAAAGAAGTCCGTGAAGCACTCAAAGACCCAAAATTATCCCAAATTGGCAGCATCATCTCCCAAATGGTCACAATGAACTTTGTCGGCCGCCCCTTCAAAAACACCACTCAAACTCCTACCAGCAATCATACTCCTGTCAACCAAAACCCTCAAATTGTTAAAAACACCAATATTTTAAAATTAATTCCTTGGAAAACTGTCGCTAGTTTAAGCGTGGTTTTATTGCCGGGAGTGTTAGCTTTTGGTGCCGTCAAATCTGGTTTTACCCTACCCAAACTGCCTGAATTACCCAAGTTTCCGGAACTTCCACAATTTCCCACAAATACGTCTTTAGATGCAGAAATAGCTAGGCAAGAAAAAATTGGAAAGCGTCGCAAAAATCTCAACATTGACCCAGATATATTCTATAAAAAAGTAGATGAATTATTTTACAATAAATATCCCGAATTACAAGGTCGTACATTGACAGACAAGCCCGAAGATGCAGAAATTAGGCAGAAATGGTGTGAAGTTGCTGAGGATTTTCTGGATAATTTGGAGAAGGGAGGGCAGTTGTAAAATTTAAGATAGAATAAGAGTTATTTAACCACAGAGGGCGCAGAGGGCGCAGAGGGGAGAAAGAAAGAGATACAAGAGAAGGAGAACGGGTGCATCTCATTTTTGCAAATATCTTCGCCCTTTCCAAATTGAAATGCACCCAGGATAACTTTATCTGGTTTAATACAATTTGGTATAGGCAACTTACTTTTAGTTTATTTCACAATGGATTGTATTCAACTTACAGGAATTCGCTGCTACGGCTACACGGGCTACCTACCGGAAGAGCAGGTTTTGGGGCAGTGGTTTGAAGTGGATGTCACTCTCTGGCTAGATTTGTCGAAAGCTGGAAAAAGTGATGATATTGAACATACTCTGGATTACCGCAGTGCCATTACCCTGATTCAAGAGTTAGTCAAAAACTCCAAGTTTTTATTGATCGAACGGTTAGCAGATACGATCGCCCAAGCGCTTTTACAACTACCGTTGGTTGATAAAGTTAAGTTACAACTTTCAAAACCTGCCGCCCCGATTCCTGATTTTGGAGGCAAAATCACTCTAGAAATTACTAGAAGTCATTAGTGATTAGTCATATCATTTCCGGTCAATTACCATAACAAAAACAGTTGGTAGTACCCACGCAAGTCCGCTCCATTTTGCGGACTTTCGTGGCCACGCGCGATCGAATCTAATTGCGGTTAATGGATCGGACACGATATCATTGATTATTGGTTATTGGTATATCTTCTCAAATAACCAATAATCCGACTATTTCCAGCATTCATCGCCCTTTAATTCGAGTATTTATTTTGGCATCGATTCCAGTGTAATTGTGCTACAGTATCTTGTGGATTATGCTGCAAGCATTTTTCAAAACATCGGGAAGCAGCTTCCCATTCTTCTGTTGTGTAAAATACTAACCCTTGCTCAAACTCGGTTTTAGTAGCGAGTTTTTGCTCTTGAATTTCCGGCGGATCTGCATCCAAGACTTCAAAGACGGATACCACTTTAGATTTGCCTTTAACTTGTACAAGATCGACTAAACGAATGCAATATTGATTAGCATCTTTTAACCCTAAAAATGTGCAATCGCTAATCAACAAAGGCACGCCATACAGCTTAGTTAAAGTTTCTAGTCGGGAGGCTATATTGACAGCATCGCCGATTGTTGTCCCGTCCATACGAAATTTTCCGCCGACAGTTCCAAGCATTAACATTCCTGTATTGATGCCGATGCCAATTTTAATGGGAGGGCGATCGCGTGCTTTTCGGGTTAGATTGTATTCGGCAAGTTTTTTGAGCATAGAGATTCCCGCCTTAACGGCATAATCCGCATGATAAACACTACCAAATAATGCCATAATCGCATCGCCAATATATTTGTCAATTAACCCATTATTCTCAATAATAGCGGGTTCCATTATAGAAAAATAGCTGTTAATAAATTTAAAAATATCTTCTAAAGGCATGGTTTCTGAAAGACTTGTAAACGATCGAATATCAGAAAACATAACTGACATCTCTTTTTTCACAGAATCACCAAGTTCAATATCGACAAGATTTTCTTTGTTCAACAATTTTAGAAACTCATCCGGTACGAAGCGAGAACAAGCTGTGTTTAAAGAAATTAAATTTTGGTTTATTTTAATTAATTCTATATTTTGTTTAATTATATTTTTTGCTTGCATATAACTTTTTGTAGCCTCTGTTATCGTCAAAAATAAATCTTCAGCTTGCCAGGGCTTAGCTATGTACCGATAGAGTTTTGCCGTATTAATGGCATTGGTGACTCCCTCGATACTCGCTTGCCCCGTCAGCATGATCGTAATTGTTGAAGGAGATTTGTTGTGGATTTCTTTTAAGACTTCATCTCCTTTCATTCTGGGCATCATGTAGTCGGCAATCACGACAGCAATTTGATGACCATCTTCTAATAAATCATCAACCATTTGCAGCGCTTCATGCCCGTCATGCGCTGTTTCTATTTGATATTGATTTTCCAGGGTTTCTGATAGTTCTTTTCTGAGGCTATCAAGAATCATTTGCTCATCATCGACACACAGAATGACTGGTTTTTTCATATTCCTCTAAGGTGGGATTAATTTATAATTTTTCAATTCCCGACTTGATGGAGTTAATCAGTTCTTGCTTTGTCCAAGGTTTGGGAATAAGATGATGAAGATCTGCTTCTTTTTGGGCTCGTTCGATCGCTGCATCATCTGCCTGTCCGGTTAATAAAATTTTCACCGTTCCTGGAAACCTTTTCTGGACTTCAACGAGCAATTCATCGCCTTTCATTCCCGGCATTAACCAATCAGAAACAATAATTACGACTTGAGTTCCTTCTTCATAAAGTTCGTCTAAAACTTCTAGTGCTTCTTCTGCATTTTCGGCAGTTTCATATACATATTGGTCATCAAATTCTTCTTGAATTTGTCGCAGTACGCTGTTTAAAATAACAACTTCATCATCAACACACAGAATTGCAAGCTTAGGCATAATTATTTTTTCTGCTGAAATTACAAACAATTTAACATCAAATTACTCTAAATATCTGCTGGCAATGCCACAATAAAAGTAGTTTTTCCAGGCAGCGATCGAAAATGAATTGTCCCTCCATGTTTTTCAATAATTTTTTTCACGATGTCCAGCCCTAAACCGCTGCCCTCTCCTGGAGGCTTAGTGGTAAAAAATGGCTGAAAGATTTTATCTTGAATCTCTTCTGGTATGCCATTACCGCTATCGGTAATACTGACTTCAATGTTACCATTCAATCGAGCGGCATCAACTCTGAGTATTCCCCGATAATTCATCGCTTGCAAAGCATTGTGAATTAAGTTTGTCCAAACTTGATTGAGTTCATCGAAATAGCATTCGATCTGAGGCAAATCTTCATAGTTTTTGATTAATTCTACTCCATGTTTGATTGGATTTTGATAAAGTGTCAGAACTGCTTCTAATCCTTCGATAATATTGACTTTAATTTTTTGCTCGTTGAGATTTTGTCTGGCATAGGTTTTGAGTGCAAATACAACTTTTGCAGCTCTTTCAGAGGCAGTATTGATATCTCTAGTGCTTTCTTGCAATCGCACAAAAGAGCGGACTGCTTTGAGAAATATTTCGCTGCTGGGCTCTTGAAATAAATTGAACAGAGGTTCTATATTTTCGTAGATTTTAAGATCGAGAAGCAAATTGGCAAGAGTATCAGCATTACTGAGATTTTGGGTTTCTAGTTGGGCGACGATTGCTTTTCTCAGTTGTCGTCTTTCCCTTCCAGAAATCAATGCAGGATTTAGCAGCGATCGCGCTAATAATTCCTTAAATTGTAATTCTTTTTCGGGTGTCAACTGTCGAAACCATGTCGGTAATGCAGCCAAATTTTCCGAGAAGTAATCGCCAATATATTTAACAGAGGATTGAATCGCACCCAAAGGTGTATTGATTTCGTGGGCAACTCCCGCAATCAGTTGACCTAATGCTGCCATTTTTTCAGAATGAATCAATTCCTGCTGAGCTGATTCTAGCTGTTTTAAAGTATTGGCAAGTTCTTCGTTTTTTTGCTGTAGCTGTTGCGTTCTTTCGGAAACTTGAGATTCTAAATTACGATTGTAATTCTCTCTAAGTTTTTCGGCTTGTTTCCTTTCTGTAATATCGGAAAAAGTGGCAATCGCATAACAAATTTTTCCAGTTTCATCGCGAATTGGTGTCGAAGAAATCTCTAAAGGAACGATCCGTTTTTCTTGATGAATTTCTAGATCGTCAGTTCGCACTATTTCTCCTGACAAAGAACGCGCGATCGGCAAGTCTGGCGATCGGCACAAATCTTGGCGCTCGCTTTGATACAAAGCATAAATATGGGGTAAATTTTCGATATTCGAGATTGTCCCTTCTGCGATTTCAAACAATTCCTTAGATTTTTGATTGGCGTAGGTTAGTTGGCCCAGAGCGTTATGAACCGATACACCAATTGGCATAGCTTCTAAAAAATGTCTCAATCGCTGTTCATTTTCTATTAATCGTTTATTCTGTTCGGCTAGCTTTCTTTCCTGCACGTAACTTTTGATTGCTTCTTTAACTGTTAATTTTAAATCGACTTTGTGCCAAGGCTTGGAAATATATCGATAGAGTTTTGCGGAGTTAATCGCATTCACGATTCCTTCAACTGTTGCCTCGCCTGTCAACATAATTTTTAGAGTTTGTGGGAGTTTTTCATGAACGTAACGTAGGACTTCATCTCCTTTGATATCTGGCATGATATAGTCAGAAATCACCAGCGCGATTTCACTACCATCTTTGATTAACTCATCCACCAACTCTAATGCTTCCGCACCTCCCAGTGCTGTTTCAATATCGCATTCATTCTCTAAAGATTCTGATATTTCTCGGATGAGGCTATCCAGAACAATTTGCTCGTCATCAATACAAATCACAATAGGTTTACTCATTTTTTTTAACGCTCTATTGGTAGGATAACTGTAAATGTGGTTTGACCTGGACGAGATTCAAAAGTAATCTGTCCCCGATGTTTTGCAACGATTTTGCGAACGATATCCAGTCCTAATCCGCTTCCTTCGCCTGGAGGTTTAGTGGTAAAGAAAGGTTGGAATATTTTCGAGTGGATTTCTGGGGGAATCCCCGTGCCACTATCGGCAATGCTAATTTGGATATTTTCGTCATTGTGAATTGCGTTAACGGTGAGATATCCTTTGTTATTCATCGCTTGTAGGGCGTTATGAATCAAATTCGTCCATACTTGGTTTAGTTCGTCAAAATAACACTGAATGGGTGGGATATGTTCGTAGTTTTTAGTTAATTCTATACCCTGTCTGATCTGACTTTGATAGCTGGTTGACTGACAAAAGTCAGTCAAGATCGGGATAAAAGCTGACCCAGACTGGATTAAAGAGAAAAAGAGGGATAAACTGTTCTTAACCAAAAAACC
>NZ_JAEQCX010000044.1:173988-195572 GCF_020738035.1 Microcoleus sp. PH2017_28_MFU_U_A | reverse complement strand
TTTTGATCTATATTACCTGTTTATCTTGCACTTTTTTCTCCCTCGCGCCATCTAAACCTATGCCACGCAATATGTGATTGATTTTTCAGCAAGCCCTAATTACCCGGCGGTTGAAACCGCGTCTACACAAACAAAACCCGCCTCCGCGGGTTGAAGATTCTACACAATGATTTCTCATCTCCGAATACCATCTTCGTCCGCGGAGGCGGACATCGTTTGTGTAGCCGCGGTTTCAACCGCCGGGGCCCTCACCACCGCCGAAGACCCTCTTCCCTCTTCGTCCGCGGAGGCGGACATCGTTTGTGTAGCCGCGGTTTCAACCGCCGGGGCCTTCTTCACCCACCGCCGGGGCCGGGCCCTCAACCGCCACAGAATCCCTAGACAAACCCAATCGAATCTTATTTTCCTTCAACGTCTCATAAAACTCCCTCACCACTTCCTCCGGCGCATCACTATCCGTCCCGCCCGCACCCGCTTGATAAATTTCATTCTCCAAATTCTCTTCAATTTGAGGCTTAGTTTCGCACCAATCCTTGATTCTTTCAGCTATAACACTCACATTATCCATCGCACCAACATCAATCGCGGATAATTCTGCCACAAATTGCGGTTCCGATATTTTCAATAACTTACTAAAAGCCGCCACAATTTCTTCAGGTTTCGCATCATCGGGAAGTGACATGACTAATCTCCTTAAATCTGTTTTTTCAGTTGACAGCGGTAAAGTTTCGGTTTCGCCAATTAGCGTAAATGCAGCCCAAGCTATCGGACTCGGAAATCTAGCTTTTGTGGTTAGCATAGCACACCGCAAGGCCGCTGCTCGATTGTCGCCCCGTGCTAAATTTTGGTAGAATTCCGTCATTAGCAACTTGGCTGAAATCACTCCCATATTCCACAGGGAAACGATGATGCTGGGGACTCCGGCGAGGATGAAGCAGCGCGACAATCCGATGACTCCATCTCCAGTGATTTTACCGCGGCCGGTGCTGCACGCGCTCAATACTACGAGTTCGGAATCGAGTTTTAATTGCAGGATATCCACAGCATGAATTGCGCCGTCGTCATCTCCTGATGGTGCTAAAATTATCGCGCCGGGAATGCCGGAACTTTGGAAATCGTCGAGGAGTCCGTGGGCGGATAAATGGACGATGCGCGTGTTTAGCATCCTGTCTAAAATGGCGACTTTTGTGGCATTGTCTCCGCTAATTGCTTGGGTTCCTAAAGTTGCAGCGATGGCTTCGGCGGCTTCTTTTGCCCTGGGGATTTGGCGGAGTTTGTAGGGGTTTTCGTTGAATTTGGTGGCGATAGTTGGATCACCGACAATTAGGGCGGCTTGTCTCAATCCTCGGACTCGGTTGTGATGTTCGCGGGTGATTTCTAATACTTGGATGGATGGGCTGGTGAGGATGGTGTGATGTTCGATTAGGTAGCGGTTGTTGCTATCTTGCAAGGCGGCGAAGGGAACTAAAAATAAGTCATAGTGGGGGATGAAGATGATGAGGGAATTGGCATCGGTGGGGAGTAAGTCGATGATTGGTTCGATCAGGATTTGATGGAGGAGTTGCAGTAGGGGAAAGCGGCCTGTTTCGTCTCGTTTGTACTGGGATTCTAGTTTAATTTTGTTGCCTGCGTCGTCGGTTTCTTCGGTGCCTATGGAGACGCGGGTTTTGAGGATGATTTGTTTGAGGGTTTGGTTTTGTTGGTTGAGGGGTTCGAGATTGGCGGCGCGATGGGTGATGTTGCCGTTTGGTTGGATTACCCAGATGTAAATGATGTCTGGATCGATAATGGAATATTCAACTATTGTGGAGTTTCTGTCGCGGGCGATTTGTTGGATTTTGGGGATGGATAATTTATTTGTTTCGTTATTGGTTGGTAATTCATTTGTTAATAAGGTTTGTTGCAATAATTCGACGAAGGCACGGGTGCGGGACATTTCGGATATTTCTAAGGCTTCGTCAAATTGTGATCGGGCGACCAAGACTTGTTGTAGGAGGCGATAGGGAAATATTTGGGTTTCAAAAATTGAGGCTTTGTGGTCGTTATTGACTAATTCTGAGCGTAGGGTTTCATGAATTGCGATCGAGGCAAGGAGTTGTAATTCTGCTTGTTCAAGCCAATGATTTTCCAAAAGAATGAAGATTTTTTTAAGAATGAAGGCTAGGATTTTGGGAATACTTTTATAACGCATCCTAAGTCCATTGCTGATTTGATAGTAAATATCGCCCAAATTGCTGAGGTTAACGGCTTCTCCATGTCTACTTCCGATTTCACGTTCAATCTCTAAAGACTGTTGGTGAAATTCGATAGCCCTTTGTAATTGCCCTAGGGATGCGTAAGCCAATCCCAAACTGGCGAGGGAATTAGATTCCCATTGTCTACTGCCAATTTGTCGTGAAATCTTTAAAGACTGTTCGATTAATTTGATTGCTTTGTGTGTGTTTCCTAAAGAATAGTAAACTAAGCCCAAATTGCAAATGGAAGCAGCTTCTCCTTTACTATCTCCGATTTCGTGTTTAATCTCTAAAGATTTTTCGTAAAATTCTATCGCCTTATAGTATTCCCCCAGAGATTCGTAAGCAAAGCCCAAATTGTTAAAGGAATTAGCTTCTCCTTGGCGATTGCCTATTTCTAAGTCAATGTCTAAAGACTCTTCATAAAATTCGATCGCCCTGTGGTATTGCCCTAGGGAATTGTAAGCCAAGCCCAAATTGTTGAGGGAATTCGCTTCTCCATCGCGATTTCCGATTTCTAAGTCAATGTCTAAAGATTGTTCCTGAAATTCGATTGACTTTTGATATTGTGATAAAAGTCGGTAAACATTGCCCAAATTGCCGAGGGACGCAGATTCTCCCCGACGATTTCCGATTTCTCGTTCGATCTGTAAAGACTGTTCGTAAAATGCGATCGCCCTGTGGTATTGTCCTAGGGACTTGTAAGCTAAGCCCAAATTGTCGAGGGAATTAGCTTCTCCTTGGCGATCTCGGATTTCCCGTTTAATCTCTAAAGACTGTTCGTAAAATGCGATCGCCTTGTCGTATTGCCTTAAAGAATTGTAGACTAAGCCCAAATTGCCGAGGGAACCTGCTTCACCTTCGCGATCTCCGATCTCCCGATAGATAGTTAATGCCTGTTCACAAGACTGCAAAGCTTCTCGAAATTGACTGATACTATACTGCCGATCGCCTTGTTCTAACAGTCTATCTGCTTCTGCTTTCAGTGCAATTCCCGCTAGGAAATCTCCATCCACCTTACCCAGTAGCCCTGCAAAATTTTTCAACCAATTAGCATTATTTAATTTACCTTGTTCTCTGAGATTATCCGCCTCTTCTAGCATTGCCACCACCAAGCCATCATCCAGCAATTCCGGGTGAGTTTTCAATATCTCCGCTTCATCGCCACTGTCACAGTTTAGAAGTTGACTTATCAGGTTGAGATAGGCTTGTTGGCGATCGGAGTTCATGGCGATTTGGGATTTGGGATGGTTCTATCTATTCATTTATTATCGGTGAAACTCATCTGTTTGGGGCGGGCGATGGCAAGATTGTTGTAGGTGTGGCGAGAAACCGGGTTTTTTCGAGAATCCTTCGTTACAGTCGAAGATTTCGGCAAAAACCCGGTTTCTGAGATTTTGGGTGTGGCCAGAAACCGGGTTTTTTCCGAGGATATCGATACACAGCCTAAAGACTGCGAAAAACCCGGTTTCTTTGGTTTATGTCGTAGTCTTGGATGTGTGGGGTGGCGAGAAACCGGGTTTTTCCGAGAATCCTTTGTTACAGTCGGAGATATTGCCAAAAACCCGGTTTCTGAGATTTTGGGTTTTGGTCGATTCCCTACGGGATAGCTACGCTTCACGCACTTTTTCAACAATCTTTTATAATGGTATCCAATCCAACTTATCAATCCATTCTTCAGCCTCAGAAGTCTCCCAAACCATCACAATTTCTTCTGCCCATCTGCCTAAACTCGCACTTGGACGCACCCAAAAAAGTCCCCAAATTTGTCCTCCCGTCGCCCAATATTCTGTCAAATGTCCGGGAATACTTTTGCGGTTATCCGTTACCAATAGCCTTTGTGATGACTCCAAATAGCTGATGATTTCTGGATCGAGGGTTCCTAATGTTGGTGCATTTGCGTCCCCCACCCGCAAAATATCTATCTCCGGCTGGAGGTGCAAAACAGCACTTTTGAGCTTAGGCGGCAAATTTTCATCGAGTAAAAAACGAATTTTCACTTTAGTAGAATTAACTCCTGTTCTCGTTGTGCTTTGATTGCTCTCAAACGTTTTACTACATCAGAAGGTTCCTTAGCCAACCATTCCTGATAGCGTTCTTCCCGCCACTTCGCCAGCCGCAACATATAAGCATCCATCTGTCTGCGATTTTGCAGATAATAGGTTAGCGTCGCGTAAATCTTCTCTAAATTCAGAGTGGGTAATTCCACCAGAATTTGGTCGGGAGAATATCCATCCAAGTAATATTTAATCACGTCATCGATGCCGATCCGATGTCCTTTGATGCGGATGTCATCGGGGTCGAGAAACTCAAAATAGTCTTCTAGTTGCATCGGTTTATCTCCGAATACTTATGTTGATAGCATTTTATCATAAAATTGGGATGTGCGGGGTGGCGAGAAACCGGGTTTTTTCGAGAATAGTTGATTACAGTCGGTGATTTGGGCAAAAACCCGGTTTCTGAGATTTTAGTTTAATCCTATTCCATCCCTTGCAAAACCCCAGTCAAAATTTCCACAATGCGATCGATATGTTCCTTCTCAATAATCAACGGCGGCGACAAAGCAATTATATCACCAGTCGTGCGAATCAACAACCCATTTTCAAAGCACTTTGTAAAACAATCAAAAGCCCGTTTCCCCGGCTTCCCAGCAATAGATTCCAACTCAATCCCCGCCACAAGTCCCAAATTGCGGACATCAATCACATGGCGAACTCCTTTGAAAGAATGCACTGCATCTTCCCAATAACCAGCAATCTTATCAGCCCGTTCAAATAACCGTTCTTCCTCATAAATATCCAGCGTCGCCAAAGCAGCCGCACAAGCCACCGGATGCCCCGAATAAGTATAACCGTGAAAAAGCTCGATCGCATTTTCAGCAGCATTCATAAAAGCATCATAAATGCCTTCCCGCACAAACACCGCCCCCATCGGCACAGTACCGTTAGTTATCCCCTTCGCCGTCGCCACAATATCGGGAACCACCCCAAAATATTCAGTAGCAAAACTCGCACCCAAACGCCCGAATCCAGTAATTACCTCATCAAAAATCAGCAGAATTCCGTACTTGTCGCAAATCGCTCTAAGCCTTTCCAAATAACCCTTCGGCGGAATCAAAACCCCTGTAGAACCAGCCACCGGTTCCACAATTACCGCCGCAATATTCGACGCATCGTGCAAAGCCACAATCCCTTCTAATTCATCCGCCAAATGCGCTCCCCATTCCGGTTGTTTGCGGCTAAAAGCATTGTGTTCTAAATTGTGAGTGTGAGGTAAATGATCGACTCCCGTGAGCAAACTGCCGAAAAACTTGCGATTTGGGCCAATACCGCCGACAGAAATTCCCCCAAAACCAACACCGTGATAACCGCGTGCCCTACCAATCAATCTTTGGCGAGTTCCCTCACCTCTAACTCGATGATACGCGATCGCAATTTTTAACGCAGTCTCCACCGATTCCGAACCAGAATTAGTAAAGAAAACGCGATCGAAATTCCCTGGAATCAGCTTTACCAAACGTTCCGCTAATTCAAAAGCAGCCGGATGTCCCATTTGAAAAGGCGGCGCATAATCTAAGTTTAAGACTTGTTGTTTAACTGCTTCGGCAATTGTCTCGCGGGCGTGGCCAGCATTCACGCACCACAGCCCCGCAGTACCATCGAGAATTGAGCGATTATCATCGCTGGTAAAGTGCATATCTTTTGCCGAAACCAGCATTCGTGGATTCGCTTTAAACTGTCGGTTAGCAGTAAAGGGCATCCAGTAAGCGTCCATATTTGTCATTGTTTTTTATCCTTTTTTATTGATGTTTCTGTTTCCCAAATATAACTCAATACGGTTCAGATCAAACGGCGGTTGAAACCGCATCTATACAAACAAAACCCGCCTTCGCGGGTTAAAGATGAAACGGCGGTTGAAATTACCTTATTTTCTTCAGTCCGCGGAGGCGGACTTCATTTGTGTAGACGCGGTTTCAACCGCCGTCTCATCTTAATTCACGATCGCACCAACCGACTCATGCTGCAACAAACCAGTCAGCATCTTCACGGGCCTTTCGCCGTAGGGCCACGCAAAAGCATGACGGAAAGCAGCATCTTGACACGCTTGTAACTGCCGAAAATCAATGATATCCAAAGTCAACAAATTCTCGTACTCAAAAGGCAGCCGCACGTTGTGCAATCCCGCATTGTCGGTGCAAATGGCAATATCGACACCAGCTTCAAAACATCGATCGAACACGAGCTTCAATTCTCGCATATCCTGCAACGTTCCCGTTTTGAGATAGGTAGTCGGGCAAACCTCCAAGCATTGACCCCTGCGCGCGACCTCTGGCAGCAGTTCCGGATATTTGAGCGGAATTTGAATCCCGTGGCCGATACGCATCAGATAGGGCAGAAGTTCGGGGTAACAGCCCGAGGTAGTTTCGTAGAGATGGCCGGTAGTTTTGACGCCGATCGACCTTGCGTACTCATACAATCCCACAAATTCGTCCAGGCGATCGCCAATAGCAGCATCACCGCCCGCAAGATCGATCGCACAAACATATTCTCCCATTTGTGCGGCCAAATCGACGATCGCCCGATTCACTTCATAGGGCAAACGCGAGTGCATACACAAAATTTGGCTGGTAACAATCGGACAATCGCTAATTTGACTTGCCTTACCCACAACTTGGACAATTTCTGCCATCAAATCAATGCGTTTTGACTGATCCAAATGCTCAGGAGTCCGCAGATAAGGCGTATAGCGCAACTCCAAATAAGCCAGATTTTCAAACACGTAAGCGCCCCGCATCAACCGATAGATGAAATAAGGCAAAGTCTCAACAGTTTGCACGCTTTCCACCAGCGTGTGCAGTTCCAAATACTCGTCGAGAGTATTGCGCGGGCGAGTGTAAAACTCCTCAAATGCGGAATATTGTTGAAAGCGATCGACCATTTCGGCATTATGGCGATCGAAATACCGCCACAAAATTCGAGGAACCACAGAACCACCTAGATGTCGGTGCAACTCAGCGTGTAAAGTCATGCGATTTTAGATTTTAGATTTTAGATTTTAGATTGAAAGAATTGAAGGATTGAAGGAATTGAAGGATTGAAGGAATTGAAGGAATTGAAGGAATTTAAGGAATTGAAGGAATTTAAGAATTTGTAATTTAGTCCTAGACACATCAGTGGCCAGAAACCTGGTTTTCCCAAATACTAGCCAACAACCTCCAGCAGGTAAACTGTTCCCCATTTAAGCTACCCATTGGATTCCCATAAAAACTCATCAAATTCTCTCCCATTCTCCAATTCTCCCCCTCTCCCATTCTCCCCCTCTCCCCCTCTCCCCCTCTCCCCGGATCGTCCTGGTAGTCTTTTCTTGAGACCAATACAGCCTCACTTCTCTAAATTGTAACAAAAATTAATTTGACATCCGGGACGCATTCGTACATAATCGGAGTTTGTGTCAACCTGAACTGAACGCGAGAAACCCTTGGCTAACGTAGTTGTGATCGGCGCCCAGTGGGGCGATGAAGGAAAAGGCAAAATTACCGATTTGCTCAGCAAATCCGCAGATATCGTTGTCCGCTACCAAGGGGGCGTCAACGCCGGTCACACGGTAGTAGTCAACGGTCAAACTTTCAAGCTGCACTTAATTCCGTCCGGGATTCTCTACCCTGAGACAGAGTGTATCATCGGCTGCGGCACGGTAATCGACCCTAAAGTTTTAATAGCAGAATTAGATCAGTTAGAAAAACTGAATATTTCGACTGCCTCGCTGATGATTTCACAGACTGCTCACGTCACGATGCCCTATCACCGATTAATTGATGTAGCATCGGAAGAGCAGCGCGGAAATTATAAAATCGGCACGACGGGACGCGGTATCGGCCCGACTTACGCCGACAAATCCGAACGCACTGGCATTCGGATGCTCGATTTAATGGACTTGGAAGGTTTGCAAGAACAACTGGAATGGACGATCGAGCATAAAAACGTCATTCTGGAAAAACTCTACAATTTGCCGCCTCTAAATCCGCAAGAGGTAATTGATGAATATCGAGTTTATGCCGATCGTTTGCGGCCGCACGTAGTAGACAGTTCCCTAAAGATTTATGAGGGACTTCACAAGCGGAAAAATATTCTATTTGAAGGCGCCCAAGGCACTTTATTAGACTTAGATCACGGCACTTATCCTTACGTTACTTCCAGCAATCCCATCGCTGGCGGCGCTTGTGTAGGAACCGGAGTTGGCCCCACAGCGATCGATCGAGTAATTGGCGTAGCAAAAGCCTACACAACCCGCGTCGGAGAAGGCCCCTTCCCTACCGAAATGGTCGATGGAATTGGCGCAGTTTTGGGCGAGAGAGGTGCAGAATTCGGCACCACAACCGGCCGCAAACGGCGCTGCGGCTGGTTCGACGCAGTAATCGGCCGCTACGCAGTCCGCATCAACGGCCTTGATTGTCTCGCTGTTACCAAACTAGATGTTTTGGATGAATTAGAAGAAATCAAGGTTTGCGTTGCTTACGAAATTGACGGGGAACGCTGCATTGATTTCCCGAAAAGTTCCCGGATATTTGCTCGCTGTAAACCGATTTATGAAACCCTTCCCGGTTGGAAACAGTCCACGGAAGAATGTCGCAATTTGGAAGATTTGCCATCGCAAGCCTTGGATTATCTAAAGTTTTTGGCAGATTTGATGGAAGTGCCGATCGCCATTGTATCTCTCGGAGCCAGTCGCGACCAAACTATTATTGTCGAAGACCCGATTCACGGGCCGAAGCGGGGATTATTGTCGGTTGATGGCACGGCTGTAGTAGCACAATCATAAAACTCATGCAACAGTAGCTGTAGAGTGCGTCGCCATCAAAAATCCCAAAAAAGAGCCACAATCTCGCAGCGACGCACCGCTGCATACAGTCTTTCAGGAAACAACCCTCCGTTCCACGCTAGCCCAACACTCATGATTGTTGCAAGACGAGGCGAGAATTGGTATTATTTACAGGGAGTCAAGTAAATGACTGACGAGGATGAACAGATAGCACGGCTAGAAGTTCACAGGGACATGATTGGATGGCTTATAATGGAGTTGAGCAAAGAAGGAATAGAAGCCAAAAGAACAACCGGAAACAATCCCAAAGGTGATATTTTGATAGTCAACCAGCAAGATGTTCCGCGAATTAAACAGCTACTCCGTAATTTGCAGGTAGAATTCAATAGTTAATTTATCAAAAAAATATAAACAATAATGAATGAACCGCATATTGAAATTAAAGCCTGGAAAACCAAGAAAATAGATTCAACCAAAGCTAAGGAAATATGTCAAAAAGGAACTGTGATTGGAGTTATTACCACAGGAGGAATTACTAAACCTGCTAAAACTGTATTCGATCGAGCAGATATAGCTTGGGTAGAAAATTTTCCAGAAAGTAAGTTATTGAATCAGGAAGGTCAAGAGGAAAGCTAATGTTAGATCTTATTTTTTATACCTTCAAAACTGATCGACCGCCGCACTATATCGAAATGTCTGAAGACGTTTACGAGTGGTTGGCAAAATCAGAATTTTCCAAAATTGGCAAATCTGTTCCCAGAAATATTTTGATAGATGAAGAAGAGGAGAAACTACCTTTAGTTGAGTTAGATCGAGATATTCGCCAGAAGCTCAGAAGTTTTTTCCGCGATGCAATTATCTGCGAAAGCGATACCGTCCTCACCAAGCTGGGAGATTCTCCTCTCAAAGAAGAGTATCAATCAGCAACCTACCGTTTGAGGAAATTGCTAGACTTGCTAAAATGTGTTGAAAACGAAGATTATCAATATCTTCAACGAGTCCTTTAATTAAGTTAGTTCGATCGCCCTATCATAATAACGAGTTTTCAGATGTTTAGTGGGAGGAGCAATCCCAATGTTTGACATCAGTTTTTATTCAGCCAATGGTGAACCGTCTGATAGTGTAAGAATCACAGCAAATACTTACGAATGGTTGGCAAAGTCTGATTTTTCCAAAATAGGTGGCGCATCAATCGATACCGAAATTCACTTAGATGAAGAAAATGTAATTCTGCCTCTAGTTGAATTAAATCAGGAGATTCGCCAGTAGTTCAAGAAAATTTTCAGCGAAGCAATCATCAGTGAAAGCGATTTAGTTCTGACTAAGCTTGGTGATTACCCTTCAAAAGAAGAGTATCAATCAGGAACGTACCGTTTGAGAAAAATGCTCGAATTGCTGAAGTGTGTGGAAAACGAAAATTATCAATACCTTCAGCGAATTTAATTGAACGCGATCGCACTACCACAATTCTGGTAAAATGTGAAAACAATCAACAGAAAGTCATAAAATGGAAATCGCAGTAGAATGTCAAAAGCGGGCAGAAGGCAGCAAACCTAACGCCCTCCGCCGCTCCGGATTGATTCCCGCCGTCCTTTACGGACACAAAGGCTCTGAATCCATTTCCCTTACCGTCAAAGCTAAAACAGTTGAAACCCTGCTCAAAAAACACGCAGTCAACAACACCCTAATTGATCTCAGCATTCCCGAACTCTCTTGGAGCGGAAAAACATTGCTCAGAGAAGTTCAAGTTCATCCTTGGAAAGGTTTTCCTTACCACCTGAGCTTTTTCTCCGTAGCAACTCAAGACAGCCTGGAAGTTGAAGTGTCTCTGCATTTTGTCGGCGAATCTGTCGGCGTCAAGTTAGAAGGTGGTATGTTGGAAACTGTGCTGACGCAAATCGCAGTTAAGTGCAAACCTGATAGCATTCCTGATGCAATTGAAGTAGATATTTCTAATTTGAAGGTAGGGGATGCGCTGCACATTCACGAATTAGTTTTACCTGCGGGAGCAGAAGCTCTCGGCGACCCAACTCAGGTGGTTGTTACCGTGTTGGGAACTAAAGCCAGCCCTGAAGAAGAAGCAGAAGAAGCAGCAGCCGCAGCTTGATCGGTAATTGATAAGATTTGCTAACTAATAGTTGACATCGAGGCGATCGCTTTCTCCAAAAAGGGCGATCGTTTTTTGCAAAAAAGCAGTTATAGTTTTTGGGCGATCGTACTTTCTCTACTCAGCCTTGAATCTGCTGTCGCACCCATTGACGAAAATCTATCTCTGCGGCAACTTCATCAATGAAAGCAGCTTCTAGAAACTGGTATAAATCAGTTTTTTCAATAATCGGAAAAGTCGGAGATCGATCGCGCTCGACATAAGCCCCATCGACTAATTGCAGAATTCGCCATACCCGCCCGTTAAACCGCCAAAACTCAGGCACTCCCATACTCGCATAGAGTGTATTTTTATTGAGATCCGTATGAGTAATATCCACTTCCACGACTAAATCCGGGGCAGGATCGACATTCAAATTAACCGGGCGATCGGCAACTAAGGCATAATTCTGGATATAGTACCCATTGTCGGGTTCGGCGCTCTTGAGTAGGTCTTCGCGATCGAGGGTAGTCGAGCCCATCGTCTTCATTTTCATCCCCATCTCAACGATCAGGATTCTAATAAAAAGTTCAATCAAGCGAGCAGAGCGTTCGTGTCCTTCGAGGGACTGGGTAATTTCTAACACTCCGTTATCGTAGGTAAAGCGGGCGCGGGTGCGATCCGCCAGCAAACTTTGAATTTGCTTGAAGGCCTGCCAATCGAGGTCGCGAAAGGTGAGGCGCTTTTCTCCGACAAGTTGAGGTGGCGGCTCTAACAACATCAAAATTACCGCAATTTGAGATCGGATCGGATGTACGGTTGAAACCGCTTCTACACAAACGATGTCCGCCTCCGGGGACTAAGGATCGCGAATTAAATAACTTACAATTTTAATTATTGTGGGATGGGCGTCCCGCCCGTCCAGAAAGGGCGGGCGTCCCGCCCACCCCACTTTCAAGAGTGTAAATTATTTAATTTCTATTCCTAAGAGAGGATAACGTAATTTTAACTGCCACTCTTCAACTCCTCGCTCGATCGCGTGCAAGCTTGTATAGACGCGGTTTGGAACCGTCTTCTGAACCTTATTATAAGATATTTCTTCAACAAGTCTTGTAGTGCAGGCATCCTGAGTGCGATCGATTTTGGTGCTACTCGTTCTGCTCTTCAACCGGCGTCCGGCGGGTTTTGTTTGTATAGACGCGGTTTCAACCGCCCGGTTTCAACCGCCCGGTTTCAACCGCTGAGTTTCTCCCCAGTACCCCGAGTGAAAAAAAATAAGACTTAGGGGAACAAGCCTGCTACTGTTAGTGTCAAACGCAAGTATAATTATTTAACGTTTCGACTACCCTATTTAATTGCTGCCTCAGTCGCCACCGCCCCTATGCCATCAACAGTCAATACAGAATCAACAGCGGTTCAATTTAACCAACAGGGAGAAATATACTTATCCCAACGGAAATTAGCAGAAGCGATCGCCTCCTGCGAGCAAGCTTTAAAGATTGACCCCAATTTTGCACCGGCTTACAAAACTTTGGGCAATGCGCTGCAAGCTCAAGGCAGAATGGAAGAGGCGCGGCACTGGTACGCTAAAGCTATTGAAATTGCACCGAATTTTGCGGAAGTATACGCGAATTTAGGCAGCATTGGCGCGCAGCAGGAAAAATGGTCGGAGGCGATCGAGTTTTACCAAAAGGCGATCGCGCTTAAGCCTAATTTCGCCGGAGTTTACCGGAATTTAGCCAAAGTATTCGGACAAATTGGCAAAGCGGCAGAAGCTCAAGAATGCTGGTATCGCGCATTCTGTTTGGAACCGGAAAAAGCATCTCCGGCAGAACATTTAAGTATGGGTGATGCTTTCTTTCGGCAAGAAAAGTTCCCGGAGGCGATCGGCTGTTACGATCGCGCCATAAAATTAAATCCTAATCTACCTCAAGCTTACCAAAACTTAGGCGAAGCGCTGAAAAAAGAAGGCAAGTTACAGGAAGCAACAGTATATTATCGCAAAGCTATTGAACTGAACGCAGCTAATGCTAGAAACGGCAGCGAGGGAGAGCAAACTTTGGCGGGTGCAACGGCGACTAACGGTGCAGCAGTTAAACAGCAACCCGCCGCACCCCCAGCCAAGCCGGTAGTCAAGCCGCCAGTCAAGCCGGCAGTTAATTCTACAATTAATATAGAAGATCCAGAAGCATACAAAATACTCGCAGAAGGCTATTTTGCTCAGGGAAAATTGGAACAGGCAATTTCTGCTTGCAAAAAAGCTTTACAAATTAAGCCGGAAGCGCCACTTTATAAAATGCTCGGCAACGCCCTGCAAGCAGGTGGCAAAATTGATGAAGCTAAAAGTTGCTATGTCAAAGCAATCGAAATTAACCCGAATTTTGCCGAAGCCTACGCTAATTATGGCAGCATTTGCGCGCAGCAAGAACAGTGGCAGCAAGCGGTTTCTGCTTACGAAAAGGCGATCGCCATAAAACCGGATTTTGCCGGTGCTTTACGAAATTTTGGGAAACTTTTGGCGCAGTTAGGCAAGTCGGAGGCGGCAGCCGAAGCCTGGTATCGAGCATTTGCGATCGATCCGAAGTCGGGCACTGCTGAGGAACACGAGAATTTAGCCAAAACTTTGATCGAGCAAGGTAAGGTTGAGCAAGGAATCGACTGTTATCGGCGCGCGGTTGATTTAAACCCAAATTCTGGCGCAGCTTATCATGAATTGGGCGAACTTCTGAAGGGTCAAGAACAGTGGGAAGCGGCAGTAGATGCTTACACCAATGCAATTAAAACAAATCCCGAACTTTCTTGGTCGCACAACAATTTAGCTGAGTCGCTGGTTAAGTTGGAACGCTGGGAAGAAGCTATAAATGCTTACCGCAAGGCGATCGAATTAAATCCAGATTTTAGCTGGTCTCACAACAATTTAGCAGATGTGCTGCTGAAGTTAGAACGGTGGGATGAAGCTGTAAATGCTTACCGAAAAGCAACAGAATTAAATCCAGATTTCAGTTGGTCACACAACTATTTAGCAGACGCGCTGATTAAACTGGGAAGGTGGGAAGAGGCTATTTCGGCTTACCAAAAGTCGATCGAACTAAATCCCGATCATTTCTGGGCCCACAACAATTTAGCAGAAGCACTGGTAAATTTGGAACGCTGGGATGAGGCGGTGGTTGCGTACCGGCGCGCTAACGAACTGAATCCGAGTTTCTTCTGGTCTCATAGCAAGTTGGGCGATGCGCTGCTAGAAATGGAAAGATGGGATGAGGCGATCGAGGTTTACCGGCGCGCGGCGCAGTTAAATCGCGATTTTCCGTGGACTTATTACAACATGGGGACGGCTTTTGAGAAGTTGGAACGGTGGGATGAGTCGATCGTTGCTTATCGCTGTGCGGTGGAAATTCAGCCGGATTTGCCGTGGATTTCGCAGAAGTTGGCTGATGCTTTGAGGATGCGATCGCAGTGGGATTTGCAGGATGCGATGCGTTTGTACCAGCGCGCGATTCAGGAAAATGCTGATGACTTGCAGTTGTATCACAAGGCGCTGGAGATTGCACCTAATGATGCTGACCTTTATGTTGGGTTGGCTGATGCTTTGGTGCGGCACAGTTGGCCGGATGGGGCGATCGTCTTCTATCAGATGGCGTTGCAGGTTCGGCCTGATGACAATGCTATTTCTGGGCTGTTAAACAAGGTGCTGGAAAAAAAAAAGCCAATTAAAAACCAGTCGCGAGTAGAGATATTGAGTCGGGTTAAAAGCCCCGAACCACTCCCCAGTAGTCGTATTGAGCATCAGTCGCCAGTAGAGGTATTGAGTCCGATTAAAAGCAGCGAACCATTCCTCACTGGTGGTATTGTTGTTAGCGAACCTGGAAGAGTTCAACCCACTGAAACGGATGTACGTCTAATAGCTTTTTATCTCCCTCAGTTCCATCCAATACCAGAAAATGATTTGTGGTGGGGCAAAGGTTTTACAGAGTGGACTAATGTTACCAAAGCTAACCCCCTATTTGAGGGACACTATCAACCTCACCTCCCAGCGGATTTGGGGTTTTATGATTTACGCCTGCCGGAAGTCAGGGAAGCGCAGGCTGCCCTAGCTAAACAGTATGGAATTCATGGTTTTTGCTACTATTACTACTGGTTTGCTGGCAAACGTCTGCTAAATCGTCCTCTAGATGAGGTTTTGCAGATGAAAAAGCCAGATTTTCCCTTCTGCATTTGTTGGGCTAATGAGAATTGGACGAGGCGGTGGGATGGAGCAGAACATGAGATACTGATGACTCAAGAATGCTGGTCAGACGAACAAAATCAGGCTTTTGCTGAGAGTATAGTTCACATTTTACTTGATGAACGATATATTCGCATCAACGGCGCTCCTTTATTGATTGTTTATAGACACGATCTTTTTCCAGATCTGCGCCAAACGGCAGAGCAGTGGAGAAAGATATTTAGGAAAAATGGTGTAGGAGAAGTTCACTTATGTATTGCTATCACATTTAGCGGTTTACAAACATCCCTGGAGCAAATAGGCTTTGATTCAGCCGTACAGTTTCCACCTCATGGGTTTTCTGCCAGAGAAATTTCATCAGATGAACTCACAGTTGATGATTTTTCTGGTCATCTTTATGACTATAAGGATGGGGTTATTAATTCCTTATCTCAAGAGTTCCCTGAGTTGAAAGTTTTTCGTTCTGTTATGACATCGTGGGACAATACAGCGCGTCGAAAAAGAGCAGCTCATGCCTTTATTAATTCCCACCCGGACGTTTATGAATTGTGGCTACGCGGAATTATCGAGAAAACAAGACAAGTAAATTTGGGCGACGAAAAATTGGTGTTTATTAATGCTTGGAATGAATGGGCTGAGGGAGCCCATTTAGAGCCGGACCAAAAGTATGGATATAGCTATCTTTTGGCCACTCGTAGAGCACTTAATGGTACTCATAGCTGGAAAACTATTATTGATGTACTTCGATATGTTCCTATTAAAAGTGTTGACCATTTGCATTCACAACTTAACGACTTGGAGAATAGAATTAATGGAATAAATCGCTCGATTGAAGAAATGAACAAGCTGCTCGAAAAAACGGCAAAAATTATCGATATTAGCCGATCTCAAAATTCTGAATTATTATTGTGGCAGTTAGATTGTCCACAAGCTGATACTAGGGTTAGTGTCAACTCTATTGAGATAAAAGGTTGGGCAGTAAGTCAAAAGTCTTTGCCTGTGGAAATCAAAGTATTATCTAATACTCAAGTTATCCAGCAAACAGCTATTAATATAAATCGTCCAGATGTGGCTGAGGTGCATTTATTTCCAGGTTCTGAAAACAGTGGCTTTTCCATGATAGTGCAAGTAGCTGGAATGCCATCTGAAGCATTCTTATTCTTGCACTTAGAGGCTTTGCTGGAAGACGGAAGCTGCATTCCAATAGAAGTGATACGATTGCGACAAGGATATGACCCTCTTCAAGACTTGGCGATCTCTGTGGAACAAAAGGAAATGCTTAGCAATGCCCATGCAGATGTTGCGAAAAGGATTCTTAACATGATACGAGCTTTACCAATAGAAAGTGTTAACCATCGGTATCAATTGCTGGATGAGTTGCAGAATAAAATTGAGGTAAAGGAACTCCTACTTGAAGCAATGAATCAAGTTCTTAAACCTATTTCAGTCCATGATTTTTATCAACAAGTTTGAGGATGAGAGTGATTAGTTTATGAAGATGATTTCCGAAACACCCCTAGTATCGATAGTGATTCCCTGCTACAATCATAAACATTTTGTCAAGAGATGTTTAGATTCTGTGGCTGCACAGACTTATGAAAGATTAGAAGTTATTATCGTTGACGATTGTTCTTCTGATGATTCAAGTCGCGAGATAGAGCATTTAATTCAGAGGAATAGTTGGAAAACGAGGTTTTCTGATGGGACTTTATTTCATAAATTTACAAAAAATCAGGGCGCTCATGCAGCCATTAATTATGGTGTATCTCAATCTAATGGAAAGATAATAGCCATTTTAAACTCTGATGATATGTATCATCCAAATCGGATCAAGTGTATCGTTAATGTAATGCAGAGTCACAAGCATGAGTTTGTCTTTAGCAAGGTAGAGTATATTGATGAAAACGATAGGAGCATAACTCAATCTCATCCCGTCGCTCATCGTTATTTTTTGATCCAGAAACTTATTGAACAGTATCCTTCTGTTGGGTTTGCTTCTTTGATATCAAATGTAGGAATATCTACTGGAAACTTCGTTTTTACAAAGGAGCTTTTTAACCGTGTAGGTGAGTTTAGCAGTTATCGGTATTGCCATGATTGGGATTTTCTGCTGCGTTCCCTACTTCATACAGAGCCGTTTTGTATGGAGCAAGATTTGTATTACTATCGTTTTCATGGCAAAAACACTTTTGAGTCTTTGGAATCCATCGGTGACGAAGAATCAACGAAGATTCTTACCAGCATTCTGTCCCAAATGCAATCTCATAAGCTGTCAAATCTTCTTGCTCCCTCTCCTTTAAATTGGCCTATTTATTTTGAACTATTTTTGTATTGGTTTAACTTGGGGCGTTATTTGAAATCATGAGGGTGATCAAAACACAAGATTCACAACGACTGAAAATAGTTCTACTTTCCTGTGTGATCAGTCAGTAGCTTAGCAGAATATCATTTCTCTCAATCTATAAATTATTAACTCAACTTCTTCCAATGTCATACTTTATTAGCAATCAAGGTCATTGTGTTATCTGCGACAGTCATGTAACATTCTATTCAGAGAGTGAATTATTAAGGAATGATTACTTTTGTAACAATTGTCACTCAATCCCTAGGGAAAGAGCATTAATGTACTGTATCGAAAAATTTTATCCTAATTGGAAGAAGTTAAGCATACATGAATCTTCTCCGGGTAATAGAGGAGCTAGTGTAAAACTAAAAGATAATTGTAAAAATTATATAGGTACGCATTATTTTTCAAATTTTCCACTAGGGAAAATACATTCTAGTGGATGGAGGAATGAAGATTTAGAAAATTTGACTTTTCCCGACGAAAGTTTTGATTTGATCATAACGCAAGATGTGATGGAGCATATATTTAATCCTGCCAAGGCATTTTCAGAAATCGCCAGAACTTTAAAAAAAGGAGGCGCACATATATTTACAGTACCTATAATAAGTAAAGAGCAGCCTTCTAAATTAAATGCCAAAAAAGATGAAAATGGAAATCTTGTTATTTTAGGTTATCCTGACTATCATGGTAATCCCGTAGATAGTCAGGGGTCGATTGTTACAATGTATTGGGGGTATGATATATGTGATTTTATCCTCCAATATAGCGGTTTGTACACAACTATTGTTTATATTGATAATTTATTTTTCGGTATTAGAGCTGAGTTAATAGAAGTATTAATAAGTAGGAAATTATAAAAAAGGTCGGAATTGGTATGAGGCAATTCCGACCTCATTTGCCTGCCTTGACTTAAGATAACTAACTGTCATTAACAGGTTTTTGCATAAAGATAACAGCCTGATTAAACTTGCTTGGATCATCGACAAAATCGCAAAATGTCAGATATTTAGTCCACTCCCGCTTAACATACCCAGGCGAAATCACAGCTTCCCCATAAAAAGAGGCAGGGCGTGCAGCTCCACCACCCGTCGCGCTATATAAAAACTTGCCATTATCGTAGTCTGCAAAAGCAGCGTCAGTATCTAAGAATGAATTTGCTAAACCATTGTACCAGCCAGATTCATGGTTCTGATCTCTCAACGATCGACAAAACTCAATAAATCGACGAGCTTGAGTGGTGACTATCAAGATACCACCAGGTTTGAGTATTCTTGAGAACTCTTGCACCCATTTTATGTGTACGGGTTCAGCCAGATGAGAGAAAACTGAGTAAGCATAAACCACGTCGAAACTATTGTTAGCAAATTCGGTGGGTGGCTCTGGTTTGACTATACTATAATTTCCCTGGCGGACTGTGTTGACACAAATATCAATCATTTCCGGATCGACATCAATGCCATGGAGATTATCTGCAACAACATCTTTTAGGAAAAATCGAATCATTCGTCCCCAGCCACAACCGAAATCAAGAATGCGACTATCCCTGGTTAGTGGCAGACCTAAGTTAGCTGCGTAGCACTTGATCTCAGAATAGAACTTAAATCCTTCACCTAGAGCAAGCTTGCCCGACGAGCCAACACTATTACGCTGAATTTCATCAGGCGGGAATCCAGGCAATTCGACACCATCTACAAACGGATGCTCTACACTTTTCTGAATTACCTCAAACCATTCTCGATCGGTCAAGTGAGCAGCATATTTTAGGATTGAGTCATTTTGTTTTTGGTCAGTAATCCTTAATTGAGGTTTAAAGTAATTAGGTTGAGGGTGATCTAGTTCTGTTTTAATTTGTTGTATTCGCATCTGTGATCGCACTAAATCAGCCTTAACCTGCTCTATTAATGATAGTTTCTTTTGAAATTTAACCATGCTAATTGGCAAGCGACTTTGATCTGAAAACACAGCTTGGATAAGTAACTCAACTTCTGTCGGCAGTTCATTCACTCCTACTTTTTCCCAAAAACCACTTGTGTCTGCATGGGAAACTTCGGTATAAATTTGTGCAACATCTGGACGTGACTTATCGACAGCAATCGTCTGTATTACCTTATTGCTGCTGATTACCTCGATAAAGGCTACTTGATTCTTTTTACCTAATATCCAACCAGCGAACAAAACTTCATATTTATCTGTTTTGTATGAAGTGTTTGGAGTGTCGATATTAAACCCCCACAACAATTCTGGATCATTTTGAGGTAATTTTACAACTTCCTGAATTTGAATTAAAGTGTGTTCAGTCATAATCTTTGATTTTTTCCTTTGGTTGCTTATTTTCTGATCAGTTAACTCTTAACTGTTTAAGGCATGAATCTTCATTTTAAAAGCAATGAAGAAATTTTAGGGCATAAGTCTGTCAAATGAAACAGCCCTGCCTGAATTATAGAGGATTTATCCCCTCTTCACTACCCAAACACCTGCATTGGTTTAATTTCGGTTCCTTGGAATTGAATCTCAATCTTGACTGTGATTCTTTCAAGGATAGTTCATACATTTCTATACAACTTGATAGCCCTTTCCGTTGACACCTTAATTTTAATGCTTCTTGGTACAGTTCAATATCTGCGCCTTGGATAGCAAGGATATTTTTAATCAAAGATTGATTATTTAAAATATCCATTACCTTAGCTTGGTAATTATCATACAAATTTTGATTTGCTACAGGAACTTTAAGTGTTAGCCAACCCAACATATTTTTCAGATCGTTTAAATCATCTCTGAAAAATTCTTGAATACCTACGAAATAAAAATCACTTAATTTCATTTCTTTAGCAAAGTAGTTAGAGATAATATTATGTGTAAAAGGTAGGTTGACAAAATCAGCAAATTCTAATTTATTTTCTACTACATATCGATGATTTTCATCGTAAAAAATATTATTACGACCAGATGCCATCCAAAAAAAATACGCAGAAAGCAATAAATTAATTGGGTTTCTAAGCCAAATCACACGTTTGGCATTATTGCAGTATCCTCGATACTTTTCTATCGAAAAATGACCATGAATTACTCGGATTTTTTCTGTCAGTTTTCCTTCTTGTATGAGAGTATTTATCGGTAAAAGATCATAGTCATAGAAAATACTATGTTGCGGATAAATTCTTGGCAATATAACCTTCCCAAATACCGTTCCTGCTGTTTTAGGCAGATGAACAGAGATTAATTTTACCGAGGAAAACAATAAATTGCTCATGCCTTAATTTACTCTAGTGGTTTGATTGTGATTTTTTCTTGATTGAAACTTTACTGCTAAAGCTTTAACGCTTGCTTGTTACCAAACGCATTAATTGTTTCCACTCTGCTAAGTTAGTCAAAGTAAGAGTGTCTAAATTATGACCTTTTTCTCCTGAGAGTTTAGTGAAGCTCTCGAACCAGTTACTAACTGTGTCTGTCGCTGAGAAAGGCGAACATTTCAAAGATTGCTTTAGGCTGTCTTGCATCTCAGCCATAGCACCAGTATAATAAGCATACCAGGCCTCTGACACTAAGAGTTCGTACTGGCTCTTACTGCGTCCATTAGTGTTAATGGCTAGGGCTTGCTGAAACTCCAATCGATCTATTTGAGACAGCAATTGCTGCATTTTATGATCATAATCCTCCAGTTGTCTTTGTGTGTTTACAAGTTGGGAGACCTTGACATCCAAATCTGTTTGTATGTGCTGAAGTTGAGACTGGGATTGTTCTAACAAACCCTCAGTTTGATGCAGTTGAGACTGGGATTGTTCTAACAAACCCTCAGTTTGATGCAGTTGAGACTGGGATTGTTCTAACAAACCCTCAGTTTGATGCAGTTGAGACTGAGATTGTTCTAACAAA